>NZ_JBQQCN010000010.1:0-132437 GCF_052246795.1 Halobacillus sp. K22
CCGTCCGCCGCTCGTTCCACGAGCTTCACCCCCGAAGGGGATCCGCTCGCTTCCCGCGCTCGACTTGCATGTATTAGGCACGCCGCCAGCGTTCGTCCTGAGCCAGGATCAAACTCTCCATAAAAGTAGTTTGACTTGCTCATTTGCACACCGAATGTGCTTGTTTGAATTCCTTCAATAATGAAAGAATATCTTGACGTACTGGTTGGTTCGTTCAGTTTTCAAAGATCAAATTGAATATTGGTGGAGCCTAGCGGGATCGAACCGCTGACCTCCTGCGTGCAAAGCAGGCGCTCTCCCAGCTGAGCTAAGGCCCCAAGTTAGGAATGGTCGGGAAGACAGGATTCGAACCTGCGACCCCTTGGTCCCAAACCAAGTGCTCTACCAAGCTGAGCTACTTCCCGTATAATGGCGCGCCCGAGAGGAGTCGAACCCCTAACCTTCTGATCCGTAGTCAGACGCTCTATCCAATTGAGCTACGGGCGCTTATCAAAAAAGCGACATTCATTAATGTAACATGCATTTCGGTTTAACGCAAGAGTTTTTATGAAAAAACTTAGTGCGGCCGAGAGGACTTGAACCTCCACGGGGTTGCCCCCACTAGGCCCTCAACCTAGCGCGTCTGCCGATTCCGCCACGACCGCAAGTTGTAAAGACAATTCGCTGCTGATCATGGTGATTGGAAAATGCGGGTGGAGGGACTTGAACCCCCACGCCGTGAAGCACTAGATCCTAAATCTAGCGTGTCTGCCAATTCCACCACACCCGCGTTAATAAATGGTGAGCCATGAAGGATTCGAACCTTCGACCCTCTGATTAAAAGTCAGATGCTCTACCAACTGAGCTAATGGCTCGTAATGTAAGATCTCTCAATCTATTTTCTAATGAAAAAATTAAGGACCTTTCTTCAAAAGCACAAGGACTATCATATAACGTCCAGTGTGTTTTGTCAACTCATTTTTCAAAAGAAAATGGCTGGGCCAGCTGGATTCGAACCAGCGCATGACGGTACCAAAAACCGTTGCCTTACCGCTTGGCTATGGCCCAAACATAAAAGTGGCGGTCCGGACGGGACTCGAACCCGCGACCTCCTGCGTGACAGGCAGGCATTCTAACCAACTGAACTACCGGACCTATGTATATATAAGTGACCCGTACGGGATTCGAACCCGTGTTACCGCCGTGAAAGGGCGGTGTCTTAACCACTTGACCAACGGGCCATCACAAAATAAGTAATGGCGGAGAAGGAGGGATTTGAACCCTCGCGCCGCTTGCGCGACCTACACCCTTAGCAGGGGCGCCTCTTCAGCCACTTGAGTACTTCTCCGTAATGGCTCCAACGGTAGGATTCGAACCTACGACCGATCGGTTAACAGCCGATTGCTCTACCACTGAGCTACGTTGGAATAATGAAAAATCATCAACTCGCTTGCTTGTCCTAAAAACAACTTCGTTATCAGCGACGTTTTATATAATATAATATTCAGCTGATAATGTCAAACCCTTTTCCACAAAAAATTATTTCTTTTAAATGCTTCTGGGGTTGTTTTGTTAAGGCTTATTTAATTTAACATGCACTTAATAATCCGTCAATGGATTTTTCATTTCTTTTTGAGTTTTCCACTGCACTTCCCGCAGCCATATCTTTTAGTATTTACTCTTCTCTTTCTCGTGTATTCCTCACCGCATGAAGTACACATATAATAATGTAATTCTGGCTTCTTCTTTTGGGATGGTAAAGCCTTACAGAACCGCGGAGAGTTTGTGTGTTTCAGAAGTTCTTTAAACTCACGGTCTCCGTGCTTGTATCCTTTACCTTCGATATGCAAATGATAATGACAGAGCTCATGTTTAATGATTCCCTCAAATTCTTCTAACCCCAGCTCTTCGAGATACTTAGGATTTAGTTCAATTACTCTTTTGGAAGGAATATACCGCCCTCCTGTCGTTCGAAGCCTTGAATTAAATTCGACCTGGTCCACGTAAGGCTTTTGAAAATAGGCAAGTGATATTTCTTGTGTCCATTGTTGTAATTGTGCGTTTGTCAGAGTCATAAAGGAACACCTTTCC
This sequence comes from Halobacillus sp. K22, assembly GCF_052246795.1. Lineage (NCBI taxonomy): Bacteria > Bacillati > Bacillota > Bacilli > Caryophanales > Bacillaceae > Halobacillus > Halobacillus sp. K22. Next base: position 2,071 of record NZ_JBQQCN010000010.1, read on the forward strand.
GGTTTTTAGCATACTTTATCATAAGTCTAAAAAAAGATGAATACAAAGGAGTAGATGTTCATGCCTGCTTGGCTTAAAAATCAGATGGCGAGAGCTTTTGCCAATAAAGATAAGTATCAAATCAAAATGTTAAACCAGTGCTGGTATTATTATCAACATCTTTATAAATAAAAGAATACCCAGAAGGAAAATCTCCTCCCAGGTATTTATACTCTATGATTGAGGCAGCATTGTAAGAGCAATCCGTTGTTTTTGGGTATCCACTTGCTCTACCCAGACCGTTACAACGTCTCCCACAGAAACGACGTCCATCGGGTGTTTTACAAACTTATTCGAAAGCTTTGAAATATGGACAAGCCCGTCCTGTTTTACTCCGATATCTACGAAAGCTCCAAAATCCACTACGTTTCTAATCGTTCCCTCAAGCTCCATACCTTGTTCAAGATCTTCCATAGAGAGTACATTCGTTTTAAGCAGTGGTTTTGGCAAGTCATCCCTTGGGTCACGCCCAGGCTGAACGAGTGATTTCCTTATGTCTTCAAAGGTCATCATACCTACATCAAGTTCATCGGCAGTTTGGTTTGCATCCATTGTTTTCAGCTTTTCTGCAATCTCCGAGCTGCCTAGATCTTCAACAGTCGCACCGACCATTTTTAAGAGTGAGCGGGCTGAACGGTAGCTTTCCGGGTGAATTGGCGTACGATCCAACGGTTCTTTTCCGTCCAGAATTCGTAAAAATCCAATACTCTGTTCATACGTTTTGGCACCAAGTCTCGGAATATCCTTAAGCTCCGAGCGTTTCGAAAACTTCCCGATTTCTTCTCGCTTCTTCACTACATTATTGGCTACGGCTTTACTAAGCCCTGATACGTATTGCAATAAAGAGGAAGAAGCTGTATTAACATTCACTCCTACCTGGTTAACTACGGTTTCTACAACAAAAGTCAACGATTCGTTCAATTTTTTCTGAGTGACATCATGTTGGTACTGACCGACTCCAATTGATTTCGGATCAATTTTCACTAGTTCTGCCAATGGATCCTGAACTCTTCGTGCTATAGAAACTGCACTTCTTTCCTCGACCTGCAGATCAGGAAACTCTTCACGTGCTAATTTAGATGCTGAATACACACTGGCCCCCGCCTCGTTCACGATCATATAAGAAGCTTCAAGGTTATGTTTTTGGATCATATCCGCAATGAATTGTTCCGTTTCTCTGGAAGCCGTGCCATTACCAATCGCCATGAGCTCAATTGGGTATTTCTTCATAAACGATAATACTTTCTTCTCTGCCCCGGCTGTATCATTTTTAGGGGCTGTTGGGTAAATAACTGCAATATCAAGCACCTTACCAGTCTCATCAATAACGGCAAGTTTGCATCCGGTACGATAGGCCGGATCCACACCTAATACAACTTTCCCTTTAAGTGGGGGCTGCAGCAATAAACTTCTTAAGTTACTGGAAAACACTTCAATCGCCTGCTCTTCGGCGCTTTCAGACAGCGAACTCCTGATTTCTCTTTCAATAGAGGGCTGAATCAACCGCTTATAACTATCCTGAATGGCTTCCGTTAATATTTCTCGAAGTTTACCTGAAGTAGAATTCTTGATCACATTTCTCTCTATGTAACCAACAATAGATTCATCGGGAGGCTGTACCCCTACTTTCAGCACGCCCTCCTTTTCACCACGGTTTAAAGCTAAAATACGGTGAGAAACTATCGACCGTACCGGTTCCTGATATTCATAGTACATTTCGAATATATTTTTTTCATCTTTATCTGAGTTTTTATCAGAAGATTGTATCGTACCTTTTTGAAAGGTCTGTTTCCTTATTTGCTCCCGGTAGACTGGATCATCCGAAATCCATTCAGCAATAATATCATTTACACCAGCCTCTACCTCTTCTTCACTTTCAACTTCGTGTTCCTCCGAAAAGTAGGATTGCGCTTCTTTAGAGAAATCCAGATCCTCCTGCTCCCATACTCGAAGCGCCAGAGGCTCCAGACCTTTTTCCTTTGCAATCGTGGCTCTTGTTCTTCGCTTCTGCTTATAAGGGCGATAAAGGTCTTCAACTTTCTGGAGCTGAGCAGCCTGCTCGATATCTTTACGCAGTTCCTCGGTTAATTTGCCCTGCTCGTCGATTAACCGAATGACTTCTTCTTTCCTTTGTGTAAGGTTTTTCACATAACTCCATTGGTCTTCTATCGATTTAATTTGTACTTCATCTAGGCCGCCCGTCAGTTCTTTTCTATATCGGGCAATAAAAGGTACAGTATTCCCTTCATTCAGTAATTGTATAACTTGTTTGACTGATGATTCCTTGAGAGTGGTCTGTTTAGCCACCATGGTCATCAGCTCAGGGTTTTGCTCTATTTCGCTCAAAAAAAGTCCTCCTTCACAAACATCTACTCTGTATTGTATCAAATTCTTGGACGGGCCGTCAGAAGAACTTGAAAGCATGCTTCGCTTTTCAGGCTATTGAAAAAGGCCCTATTCTCATTTAATAAGAATAAGGCCTTTTATACGTACTCCATGGCAATTAAAGTAGTGTCATCTTCCCTCGCTTGTCCATAAAGTTCTTTATATTGCTCAGTAATATCGCTCACACTGTTTGTTGAAATATACTTTGATGTTAATCGGCGGTCGTTCACTCCATCTGAAAAAAGCAAAAAGATCATGCCTGCGCTGATCTCTCCTCTGGATACTCTTAATTTACGAGGAAATCCGGCCAGGTAACCAGCCAATGGAATGTTCCGATGTCTTCTGCCGTCTGGTTCAATAATAATGACTCCTATATTTCCAATAGAAGAGTATGAATATGTTTGAGCAGTAAAGTCTATTCTAAGTATGCCAAGAACGACTCCTCGCTTACCTACTAACACTTCATTACATTTACGAACCAGGGCTTCAATAGTTAAGTCTGTGTGTTCTTCAATGACATTCATAACGGCTTTAGATGATTCATGAGCCATTTCTCCGCTGCCCAATCCATCAGCTAAAGCACATATGAAAGCATTCTCAGTTTCTTTATAAAAGTAACTATCTCCGCAATAGTAGTTCCCTTTTTTCGCTTTTTGATAAATCGATAGACGGACATGCTTATACTGCTCTACCACTAGAAGGCCTCGACCGATTCAGCTTGTAAGGCTTCCCTTAGCTTGCGAAGAGCTCGTCTCTGAAGACGAGAAACGTGCATCTGGGAAATCCCCAGTTTTTCTCCTGTATCCTTTTGACTCATATTCTCAAAATACGTGCACTGCAGAATTTCCTGCTCCCGTTCACTTAGAATAGGAAGGACTTTCTCAAGGAGCATCTGCTGATCAATTTGAGAATACCCGTCTTCCTGGTTACCGATAAGATCAAGGATCGTTACCGTGCTTCCATCAGAATCCGCTTCAATTTTACGATCCACAGATAAAGCTTTATAGCTTTTACCCATTTCCATCGTTTCGAGGACATCCTCTTCTGATACTTCCAGATGATCCGCTATTTCAATAACGGACGGGGATCGCTGAAGGGTGTTGGTGAGTTCTTCGGCTGCTTTTTTAATTTTTGGTCCGAGTTCTTTAATCCGTCGTGGAACATGGACGCTCCACGTTTTATCACGGATAAATCGTTTAATTTCCCCGATAATCGTAGGGATGGCAAAGGATTCGAAGGACTTCCCAAAAGAAGGGTCATACCGGCGGATGGCGGCTAAAAGACCCAGCATTCCAACCTGGACCAGATCCTCATGGATGGTACTATTTTTTGAATACTTGCGTGCAATGGATTCAACAAGGTCTTTGTACACGAGTACAATTTTTTCCTGTACCGCTTCATCCGTAGGGTGCTCTTGTAAATGCTCTATCCATTCATATACTTCATCATTGTGATGTTGAGATCTGGTCGCCATTCTGACCCACCTCAGCTTCATGGAGATATTTTGTCATTAATACAATCACTCCATATTTACTATTAATTTCTACCTTATCCATAAGTGCATCAATCAAGAATAACCCGAAGCCACCTTCGCGCAGCTCTTCAATATTGTCATCTTGTTTGTAAGGACCAATATCCTGCTTAATATCCCCAAGGTTAAAGCTGCCACCGTGATCTGCAACCATTACTTCTAGACGATCATCATACACACCAAAACCGATGGTGATTTCTCCTTCACCCGTTTCATTATAGCCGTGCTTAACTGCGTTGGTAATCGCTTCAGAGATGGCTACTTTTAAATCTTCAATATCTTCGTAGGTAAAACCCATACGATTAGCAATGCCTGAGATACTCAGACGTACCACGCCGATGTATTCCGCTTTAGCAGGGACCTTTATTTCAACAAAATCAAATGGTTCCATTATTGCATTCCACCTTGTACTGTAGAATCTATATTCATGATCTCTGTAAGACCGGTGATTTTAAACAAACGGTATACACGCTCCTGCATTTGTACCAATTTCAAGTCAGTATTGTGCTCTTTTGTAGATTTCAAAGCGCTGATAAAGACACCAAGACCTGTAGAATCCATGTAATTCACATTCTGCAAATCAACTTCCACGGTCTGACCTTCTTCTTTCGTTAATGGCAATAGAGCATCTTTTAGCTTGGGCGCCGTGAATGCATCCACCTCTCCCGAAAGTACAACGTAAGCGATATTTTCTTTATTTGTAACATCTATCGTTAGGTTCATCTAAAAGTCCTCCTAATATTCCTGTAAATGTTCATCCAATGATGAATACCCGTTTCATTTTAAGACTAAACATTTCTCTTTAAGATGATCAGGGTAAAATCATCACGCAGGTGAAAATCCTGAAGACGCTCAAAGTGCTTATAAACGTTCTCTACGGTTTCCTGCGCCGGTAGATGGGAATAATGTTTAATAACATGAAGAATTTCTTCCTGCTCAATAAAACGGTCTCCCTGCCTGCATTCAGTTACTCCGTCTGTCAGAAGGATAATCATATCCCCTTTTTCCACTTTCTTCTGGTACTGAGTGTAGCTTGTTTCCGGTGATACTCCAAGAACAAGTCCAGGCACATCAATTTCTTCAAATTCATCGCGGTCGCTATAGTAATAAAAACCAGGCTCATGACCTGCAGAAGAATAAGAGAACGTGTGCGTATTAGAATTATAGAGTCCATAAAACATTGTAATGAACATACTCGCGTCCACATTACGTTCTACAACGCGGTTCAAACTGCCCAGAATCACACTTGGGTCCATACGCATTTCCGGATAGCTGTCCATCGAATATTTGATCATAGACATACACAGAGCTGCCGGTACACCTTTTCCAATAACATCCGCTACAGCTATTCCAAGAGATCCTTTTCCATCCTGCACAAAATGGTGGTAATCTCCGTTCATCTGCTTTGCCGGTACACTTAAAGCTCCGATGTCTACTTCCTCCAAATCTGGTTTAACAGTAGACAATAAGGTTTTTTGCATATTGGCGGCTACAGAAATTTCGGATTTTAATTCCAGTTGCTTTTCACGCAGCGATTGGTGCTCTTGATAAGCAAGTCCATAAGAAATCATAGTTTCTAACAAAAAATTCATCGATGCCTGAATGTAATCAGGCATTTCCGGGTATAGTTCCTGTAATGATTGAATATGAACATTAATAATTTCCTCAGGTGAAATATTCTGCTGCATGGATTGCTTACTGAACTGCTCTGCCTGATACAGAGCTTGTTCATCTTGGGTTTTGATATATTCCTGTAGAAGTTCTTTATAATTTTCAAGATCAAGTTTCAGTGTACTCATCGTCTGATCCTCCTTTAACGGAGCCATTTAATGACTGTAATTTCAGTCCCTTTTCCTTCTTCGGATGTAATATCGAAATCGTCCATGAGACGCTTCACACCCGGAAGGCCTGCACCGAGTCCGCCAGATGTAGAAAAGCCGTCTTCCATCACCTGACTGAGCTCTTTAATACCCGGACCGCTGTCTATGGCCAGAATCCTGATACCTTTTTGATTCATATCCTCAAGAGCCTCAAAGCAGACTTTACCTGTTCCAGCATACAAATAAATATTCCTTGCTAACTCTGATATAGCAGTGGCGATTCTTGCTTGATCGACTGTGCCGAAACCTATTTTTCTGGCAATATCCCGACCAAGTTGACGCGCCCCTACAATGTCCCACTCCTTTTTTATATTCACACAGGATTGGAAGTCCATGGCTACTCCTCCAGTTCCTGACGAAGTTTAATCAACCCTTGTTCTAAATCTAATGCAGTAGGGACATCCTGCAAGTGTATCCCTAAATCAATCAGAGTCATAGCCACAGCTGGCTGAATACCCGTGAGTACCACTTTGGCACCCATTAAATCGGACATCGTGACCACATCTCCAAGGACTTTTGCGATGAATGAATCAATGATATCAACGGAAGTCAAATCGATGACAACACCGGAAGCACCACTTTCATGAATTTTACTTAACAGATCCTCTTGAAATTGTATTGCTGTCTGATCATCCAGATCAATCTGAATGGAGATCAGTAAATAGTTGTGTAATTTTAATATAGGAATCCTCAATTTGTTCACTCCCTGTCTAGCGAATCGATTAATCGTTCAATATCTTTGTCATTATTCTGAGTTTCTTCTATACGGCGATTCGTTAATTCGAGTGCTGTCTGGAACCCTTTACGAAGTGAACTCTTCGTCGGGAATTTCCCGAGATCAATTCCAAGATTCACGATCGTTTGAGCAATTTCAGGACGTATACCCACTAGAATACAACGGGAGCCAATTAAACGAACAGCTTCTGCAGCTTGAATAATGTGATGAGCGACCATTGTATCAACGACCGGTACGCCCGTAATATCAATTAAAACAACCTCAGCATTGTGTTTAATAACTCCATCCAGCAGGTTCTCCATAATCTGTTTAGCCCGTTCTGTATCTATCGTCCCTATAAGCGGCATGATCGTGATGTTTTCCATAACGGGGATTAACGGAGCTGATAGTTCCTGCAGAGCTACCCGCTGCAGGGAAACGATGTGCTCCCAGCTGCCGGAATATTCATTTACTAAACGATTGATGATCGGGTCCACCCAATCATCCACTTCCCTTAACACTTTCGAAAAATAATCTGAATCGATCTTCTCAGACTGCTGTAAAATATATCCCGTTACGACACGCCTGAACACTTGCATTCCATCTGTTAAATAACTAAGCGGCCAACCCAGGTTGATTAATCGTTCTGAAAAATCATCTAAATCTGAAGAGAGCCCTTTCTTTTCAATACTGGAGAAGATAACATTTACAAATTCCCGGTTTGTATTCTCAAACATTTCTTCAGAAATTGTCGATGTATAATCATTCTTCTTATGGGTTTCAATTTCCTCCAGCCACATTTTTACAATATCGTCACTATGTTCTAAAACGACATTTTTTAATTTCTCGTCCATTATCTAAACCTCCGCCTCGGAACCCTATTCAGTGATCATTAGGAAACGCTCTAATAATATTCAGATATAATGTTAACAAAAATCAAGATAACATCATACTAATACGTTGTGGAAATGAATGCTAAAATATCAATTTACAAGAATTGTTCACCATTATTCTATTATAAACTACATAATAAAAAAAAATAAAGCTACCTCACGCAGGTAACTTTATCTAAGGGAAAAAAATATCGCACTTTTCCCTTATACTCTGTTGTAATCAGAAATCAATTAAACCCAGGCTGATCTGCAACGCTTTGTTGACTTCCAGCATCATTGCGTCGTCCAGTTGAGTGATCTTGTCGGTCAAACGCTGTTTATCAATCGTTCTGATTTGTTCCAATAGGATCACAGAATTTCGTTCAAACCCATATTTCTCTGCATTGATTTCTACATGTGTGGGAAGTTTGGCTTTTTGTATTTGCGCTGTAATTGCAGCTACGATAACTGTAGGGCTAAAACGATTACCGATATCATTTTGAAGGATTAGTACAGGACGAACCCCGCCTTGCTCTGATCCCACTACCGGGGACAAATCAGCGAAATAAACGTCTCCTCGTTTGACTATCACTGGCTTCACACCCCGCCCACTAATTGCTCCAGGGTGTGTTCTGCCTCCTCTTCAGCTTGAAACATTTCTGAAGCGATGTTTAAATTAATTTTCGCCATTTCCATGTAGCCTCTTCGCATGGACTCTCTGACATGACGCTGTTTCTTCTCACGCAAATACATTTTAGTTGCTTGACACATGAAATCGCTCCGATCACTATTTTCGAGTTGAATAAAGCCGTCCACTTCATTGAGTAGGTTATCCGGAATCCGGATGACAATCTCCTGCATGCTATCGGACAAAACCATACACCTCCACCATCTTCTCTCAGAAAGAAAACCAGTCAATAATTCCACTCTAATCTTATCAAAGGGGAGTGTCTATTGCAAAGGCATGTTGGGATTTTTTCGTGAAATGTGCTGTGTTACATCCAAACATAGGGAGGATTGTCTCACACATGAAGCCGTTATTTTATAGAGGGTTATCTACATCCACCATATGACCGTTTTCAAAAAACATTCTCGGTACCCTGTAGCTAATCATACAAGGTATTTCATAATTGATGGTTTCAAGATAATCCGCCACTTCATCCGTGGTAATCTCGTGAGCCCCCTGCTTACCAATTAAGGTAACCTTTGTGCCCAAAGGATATTCCTGATCAAGACGAATCATAAATTGATCCATACAAATCCTTCCGACGATCGGGTGACGTTTGCCGTCAACCAGCACTTCCATCCCCTGTAATTTCCGTATCCAGCCGTCAGCGTAACCAAGAGGAATGGTACCGATCCATTCTTCTTTACAGGTATGATAGGTTGCCCCATAACTGACCGCTTCTCCTGCATCCATTTTCTTCACATGAATTAAACGGCTCTGCAGGGAAAAGGCAGGCTTTAAAGCGATGGGGCGCTCTTCTTTCACCACATCTGACGGATATAAGCCGTACATACTAATCCCAAAACGTACAAAGTGCTTCATTCGATCCGGGAATCTCATACTGGCCGCACTATTCCCCGTGTGGATTTCGACGCTTTCAGACCAAACTCTTTCAAAATGGGAAAATAAATGCTCAAACCGCCGCTCCTGTTCTTCAAAATATCCTGTTTCCTCTTCATCCGCGGTCGCGAAATGAGTAAATACCGCTTCTAATTCTAAAGACGGGTTATTTCGGAAATAAACGAGAATATCATCCATTTCCTTAGTCGTGCGAATCCCGATTCTGCCCATTCCCGTATCCCACTTCATATGCAGCTTCAGTGGTTTCTCAAAATGAAACGATTGTACTTTTTCCATCCATTCCTTTTGAAAAACCGTAACTGAAACCCTGTATTTTGAAGCTGTTACAGCGTCCTCCGGCCGAGTCCACCCCATCACTAATATAGGGGCTTCTATACCCGCTTCCCTAAGACGGATCGCCTCGTCTAAAAGAGAAACCGCCAGAGCCTTTGCCCCTGACTTCAATGCTTGGTAAGCAACCTGGATATCTCCATGGCCATACGCATTGGCTTTTACAACGGCATAGATCTCAGTTCCGGCGTGAAGACGTCCCTGTAACTGCCGGATATTATAATCAATCTTGGACAGGTCCACTTCCGCCCAGGAATCTCGATAAAAAGTTTCAATTGCCACGGGATACCCTCCTCTTTCGTTCCATATCTTTCTATTATTGAACGTGCGAGGGCCCGTGTCAATGGCGTTACTACACCTGCAAGTAAAAATAAAAGCAGACCGTTAAGCCTGCTCCTTCCATGGTTATTTCACTGCTGTACTGTTAATGGAGCTTGCCACTGAAACCATTTCAGCTTGAGTTAAATCATTACTTGCCAGCTGATACGTTGTACCATTCTGGCTCCACTCCAGACGATTATTTTCCATAGCTCCAATAACACCATCAGCCAGCTGTACTGGCTCTCCGTTTACCTGCACAGAATATTGGGCGCTGGCAGGCTGCACCTCTGCTTTTTCTTGAATGAGAGTAAAGCTCTTGTCCCCGCCATAAGTCATAATAACCCGTTTGCCATCTTCTGTCTTAACTTCCTGTTCTTCAGCAAGGTCTGCCCCATAAGTTTCTTGAGGATAAAGAATTTCGGCCATTTCGGTCCCTTCCATACTTGCTACCGGCACTTCAGAAGGAGCCATAGCCATATTCTTATCTACATCGAAATCTTCTTTCTTCAAGGATTCATCTTTTGCGAAATTGGCAAACTGCACTTCTACCAGAGCATTCATATCTTGATCAAAGACTTTGACCATCACAGGCTGGTAAGACTTTTTATCGAAATAGATTTCCTGGTAAGGCAATGTCTTATTGTTCTGGTAGTTTGTTTTGGTCTTAAATTTAAAATGATTTTCTGTAGCGCTGAACTCCGCATCTCCATCGGCCTGAATATCTTTCAGTAAAGAAGCGTAGAGGTAAGGCTGACTTGTATTTTGCGGCCACTCGCTCTGGAACTTGAAACTCTTATTCAAAGCCGGAGTTAAAACATAGACACCGCTATCGTTTTTCAAAATGATCTGGCTTCCTTTTTCATCCTGATCATTTTCAAGCTTTACGCGATAGAAATCGTCCTTCTTATGCCAGACTTGAATATGATATTTCTGTTCCTCTTCCCCTGTACGCATTTTCATATTGGCTTCTGTCTTATATCCAGCCATTTCTTCCGATTGTTTTTCAAGCTTCTTCATAACATCTTCTTTTGATTGCGAGCCACAAGCGGTTAACGCTCCAAGAACCAACATGGTGAACAATATGATGAGAAAACGTCTTTGCATAAGACTCAACTCCTTTGTCTCTACTGAAGGACAAAGGGAACGTTATGCTTTGGATAACGCAGAAAATGTACGAAAGGTCCGGGATAAACCTTCGACCAGATCCGAAGCGAGCAGATCGGTCTTCGAATGTTCCTCCTGAATCAAAAAGTCAGCGGTCGAACCATGAATGACACAGCCATTACTTAAGGCATCGAGAATATTTTCTGTCTTAAGTATCATTGCGAATAGAATACCAGACAGAACATCTCCGCTTCCGCCTTTAGCCAGACCCGCATTCCCGGTCATATCGACGCGCTGCTCCCCTTTTGGAGCAGTAATAATGGTGTACGGCCCTTTTAGGACGAGATACACTCCGTAAGCAGAAGCGAATTCACGGCTCAAGCGAAAAGGAGATTGCAGGACTTCTTGAATAGATACACCCGCAAGGTAAGCAAATTCTCCAGGATGAGGAGTTAAGACCACAGGGGCGCTCCTGTCTTTTAATGATTTAAGCTGGGGTTTCAGCGCATAGAGACCATCTGCATCAATCAGCAGAGGACCTTTACATTCTTGAAGCATATGCAATACAAGTCCTGCTGCTTCTTCATGACGTCCAAGCCCCATACCAACAGCAGCCCCATCATAATTTGATAATTCAGGGATCGCTTGTCCGGTAATCATTCCTTCTTTCTCTTCCATCCCTGAAAAAGTTGCTTCCCGGACGTAAGAGGTAACGGAAGGAATAATGCTTTCGGCTGTCGCAATGGTAAGCAGACCCGTCCCACTTCTTAACGCCGCTCTCGCCGCCATAGCAATGGATCCCGGCATAAAATAGGAGCCTCCTGCCATTACACCTTTCCCATGACTGCCTTTATGAGAATGACTTCCTCGTTCGGGCAATGTCTGCTTAACGTCCTTCACACTCCATAAATTCCGCTTAACTTCCGGAAGCTTTTTTACAGGAAGTCCAATTTCTACGACATTCCACTCTCCGTAATAGGGGCTGGTGTGCTGTAGAAAAGCACTAATTTTTGGAGCCGCGATTACGGTCGTGTAATCGGCATTGAACGCGTCAAAATTGTCTACACCTTCCCCGGCAGGAAGACCTGTGGGAAGATCAATTGCGAGTTTTAACGCTTTGTGCTCATTTGCTTTTCCAACAATTTCGGCTATAGGGGACCTCAGACGTCCTTCTACACCAATCCCAAGCATTGCATCAATCAGCACATCCGCCCGGTATAGGGAAGGCAGAAATTCTTCCATGCAGGAAAATTTAATGAGCTCAAACCCCGAGTTCAGGAAAATTTCCTGATGGGCTTCCGCGTCCCCTGTGATTTTTTCATCAGGAACGACCTGCCAGGCTTCCACCTTGTAGCCTCTGTTTAAAAGCGTCCGTGCAATGACGAAACCGTCTCCGCCATTATTTCCAGCTCCAATGAGCACAAGCACCTGATCTTCACATTTAATCCTCTGAACCAAGTCATCAGTTGCCGCACGACCGGCACTCTCCATTAACATCTTTCCATCAATCCCAGCGGACCCAATGGCCACCTTATCCCTTTCGTACATTTCTTGTGCGGTTACAATATCCAAAAAGTTCCCTCCTACCCGCATTACAATGTTATGAGACAAACTATGTAAATATGTCAGATCTATTGCAGCTCTTATCTCTCTTCTAACACCACTTGAGCAATAGCGTGCGTAGTGCTGTGGCTGATCGACAGCCATATATGCAGATGTTCACATCCCTGAACCTCCATTGACGGGGCTCCATTTTCATCAGACAAGACTTCAATATGCTGAAAACTTAGAGATCCAATACCTGTCCCTAAGGATTTAGCCAGAGCCTCTTTAGCTGCAAATCGTCCAGCTGCGTATTCAATCTGCCGCCGTTCATTCAATTCTCTAAAACGCTGATACTCTCGTTCCGTTAAAATTCGTTGAATAAATCGAGGCTTTCGCTTTATACTTTGTTTAATACGATCCATTTCAATGATGTCAATACCGATACCTCTGATCACATGAGATCTTCCTTTTCAACTGAATTAGTACCATTATACCCGAATTTCATGGTGATAAAAATGGATATGAGATTCTCAGCCCATCATAGTATGATAGTAGGAACGCAACTAAAAGGAGAATAGACCATATGTTTGTCAGAACGGAAAGTTTTAAAGAATTTCTCAAATTCTACCCCATTGTTTCCACACTTGTAGGTATTCACCTCCTCTTGTGGATATTAATCGACTTTCTCCAATTCGGATTCGCACTGGACCTTCTCCGCTTTGGAATCGGAGTCAACGTGTTAATCCTGGAAGGAGAATACTGGCGGCTGGTCACGCCAATCTTCCTGCATGCAGGGTTTGCCCATGCATTATTTAATTCCTTTTCACTTGTTTTGTTTGGTCCGGCTCTTGAACAGATCCTTGGGAAGTTTAAATTCATAGTTATGTATCTGTTCGCGGGGATCGCCGGAAATCTTGGCACTTTTATTGTGAATCCAGATGCTTATTACCAGCATTTAGGTGCATCGGGTGCCATTTTTGGAATCTTTGGTGTCTATCTCTTCATGGTGGTTTTCCGCAAGCATCTAATCGACCAGGCCAACTCTCAGATCGTCATGGTTATCTTCGTATTAGGGTTGTTTATGACATTTACAAGACCTAACATCAATGTGCTCGGTCACTTATTCGGATTGATCGGCGGCTTCGCCATTGCTCCTACGATCCTCCGAAATGCCAGACCATTTTCTATCTGGCAGCAACGCGCCCGTCAATCCACGCAGTCAAGCGGGGACATCTCTTTCAACCCGAATCGCTGGAACAAGCGACGCTTCCCCTGGAAGAAATACGGCGGTTACGCATTTTGGTTTGTGATTATTTTTCTTGTAGCAGTAGCCCTCTTCGGCCGGGTACTTTAAATGATAACTATGTTCTTAAAAAAGCCTCTCCCGACTAAGGAGAGGCGTTTTTACTAAACTTCGTTAAAGAATTGTTTTGTTACAGATAAGCTTCCGTTTGTGGAAGACTCAGTTTCGAGATATTTAGTGAGAGAGTTAGGTCCTGCGGGGAACGACTCGCTTTCCGGCCCTGCACGACGCAGGGTCGTTCGACGTTGCCACACGACGTGGCGTTCTTAGTCGAACCTCCCCTTCTGTGCTGAGCCTCCTCAAGCTAAAGCTTTCCGGAGTCTCACCGATCATGTTTATCCCACAGGAGTCTCCCCGTTCCCCTCCGGACCTGGCCGAATCAGAAACTCGAAACGGCTTCATCCTTCACCCGATTGAGAAGAAATAATCACATGGGCGTATATACTTTTCCAGTTTGAAACTGTGCGGGATCGCCTGTTATATAAGCAGTCAGGCGGGATAAGGAGGATAGGATACTCTCTTTTCAGAGGGTCCGTTATTCTCCCGTGGCTGGGTTGGTGGGGAAATGGCGAGACTCCCATGGGAGAAGGGACTAGGTGAGATCCCGCAGGGAGTGAAACGAGCGAGGAAGCTCACCGTTCCCCCATAGGAAAGCGAGTTATTTCCCCACCAGCCCTTCTTCAAATATCGTAACGGACCCAAATTATCTCGAAACTGAGTCTTCAACTATCCGGCCCGTTAGTGGAGTAACCTAATTATGAAAAAACACAATAAAGAGAGAATAAAACGTGTTTTCCATAAAAAAAGGTCAGACCCTGAGGGTCTGACCTTTTATCATTATGAGTTATTTAGCGTTTGAGTTACGTCCTTTATTCTGGTAACCACGCTTGCCGCCTTTTCCGTTGAAATTACGGTTGCGGGATTTATTCTTAGAATTGTAATTGCGATTTCCGCCTTTACCATAATTCTTACCTTTACTGCGCTGAGCATTCTTCACGCTGATTGGCTGTACAGAAGTCAGACTGACAGGTACTTCGCTGCGCTCTTTCGTCATCATCTTAAGAGCTGCCGCTATGATATCGGAAGAATCATATTGCTCAAGCAATTCGTTCGCTGAATGCTTGTAATTCTTAAGATCGTTAGAACCAAGAGATTCTACAAGCTTTTCAACCGCTACTTTTTGCTGGCCGCGGGAAGCTTCTTCAGAAGAAGGTACTTTAAGACGCTCCACTTTTTTCTTCGTCAGCTTTTCAATCAAGTTAAGCTGGGCTTTCTCACGTGGTGTTACGAAAGAAATCGACTCACCTTTACGTCCCGCACGGCCGGTACGGCCGATACGGTGAACATAGCTTTCAGGATCTTGAGGGATATCAAAGTTATACACATGAGATACTTCGGAAATATCCAGACCACGAGCTGCTACGTCTGTAGCTACTAGAATTTCAATACGTCCACGCTTGAATTTATTCAATGTAGACATACGCTTACCTTGAGTCAGATCTCCGTGGATTCCTTCTGCGCTAAATCCACGCGCTTGTAAACCGTCCGCTACCTCATCTACACGGCGCTTCGTACGACCGAATACAATGGCAAGAGCAGGGTCGTGAATATCAAGCAGGCGAGTCAATGTGTCAAATTTATGCTTCTCAGGAATCTCCACAAAGTATTGCTCGATATTTTCAACGGTCATTTCTTTAGATTTAACTTTTACTTCTTCCGGATTATTCATTAAGGTAGTCGCGATATCACGAATCTCCTTAGGCATCGTCGCTGAGAAAAGCAGCGTCTGACGCTCTTCAGGAAGAGCTTTCAGGATGTCACGAATATCCTCGATGAATCCCATGTTCAGCATTTCATCTGCTTCATCCAATACAGCCGTGTGTACATTTTGAAGCTTGATAGTTTTGCGGCGAATATGGTCAAGCAGACGCCCCGGTGTAGCTACAACAATCTGATTGGTCTTAAGAGATCGGATTTGGCGCTCCATGTTCGAGCCGCCATAAATAGGTAATGCGCGAACTCCTTTGACTTTACCAAGACGGTTCATCTCTTCTGCAACCTGGATAGCCAGTTCACGTGTCGGAGCTACGATCAATCCCTGAACGGATTTGACCTGCTTGTCAATTTTCTCAAGCATTGGAATACCAAATGCTGCTGTTTTACCTGTACCTGTCTGAGCTTGTCCGATCACATCTTTGCCTTCGAGCCCTAGAGGTATAGTTTGTTCTTGAATCGGTGTGGTTTCTTCAAAACCCATATCATCTAAAGATTTCAGAATTGGGTTTGATAAGCCTAGTGAATTAAATGTTGTCACTTATTTCATACTCCTTTTTTATATAAAATCATATATAACTTATATGCCTATAAACATGTAAAAAAAGCCTTCCGCCACAGAAATCGGGAGAGGCTCCTCTGGTGTCTGCCTAATAGATTAATTCATCATAACATACATAACACAGTTAATTCTACACATTTCTCCTATGCTTTTCAATCAGAAGAATGATAAAATAAGTGCACAACTGTTGTTTACCAGAGGAGGGTTTAAATGAATAAGCCTCCAATTCATCCATATATAATTTTATTCATAGGGGTACTATCCATATCTACAGCAGCGATTTTCGTTAAATTGGCTGGAGATGCTCCCGCATCGATTATCGCTTTCTTCCGATTGGCGCTTGCTGTTCTTATTATGTCCCCTTATGTATTATGGAAACATTTTGATGAAATCAAACAAATTAATCAAAAAGATTGGATCATGGCTGGTTTATCCGGGGTATTTCTCGCGTTTCACTTTATCTTATGGTTTCAGTCGCTGTCTTACACTAGTGTCGCTAGTTCAGTCGTTCTTGTCTCGCTGCAGCCCATTTTTGCTTTTATCGGGACTTTCATTTTCTTTAAAGAGCGTTTCACGATCGGCGCGGTTTTGAGTCTGGTCATTACGCTAACAGGTAGCACCATTATAAGCTGGGGAGATTTTCAAATTAGCGGCTTAGCTCTTATTGGAGACATCATGGCTCTGCTCGGAGCATTAATGGTCACTGGATACTTCCTGTTGGGTCAGAATTTGAGAAAGCGTCTTTCGCTTATGACTTATACCTTTCTTGCCTATGGCGCCGCTTCTGTCACTTTACTGTTCTACAACCTTATTTTAAATCATTCATTCACCGGTTACAACGGAACTCAATGGTTAATCTTCCTTGCCTTAGCTGTCATTCCGACTTTCTTCGGGCATTCCTTATTCAATTGGACACTGCGCTGGATCAGCACCTCTACGATTTCCATGGCTGTTTTACTGGAACCGATTGGTGCAGCCATTCTTGCATACTGGCTGTTGAATGAACCTGTGAGCTGGTCCCAGTGGCTGGGAGGTTCCATAGTACTCTTTGGACTAATGATGTTTATTTTCAGTACTACGAAAAAAGTTAAACCCAGAATTACGCACGCCCATCAAAAACAGTAATCACAAGATGTCTGTTATAATGATTGAAAAGTTAAAGATGTATCATTACTTGAGAGCAGGTGAAGAGATTGACCATACAACTTTTGATAGACGGAGGGGGAGACCTTCCCGACTCCATGAAAGATCAACATTCCATCAAAAATGTACCCTTGAATCTTCATTTCGGTGAGGAACATTATAAAACAGGAGAGACCATTGATCTGCCTACATTTTATAAAAAACTAAAACAATCGGAAGAACTGCCAAGGTCTTCTTCCCCTAGTCCGAATGACTTTTATGAAACCTATAAAGAGGTAGATCGTGATACTCCTATTCTAGTGCTCGCACTTACTCAGGGGCTGAGCAGTACGTATGAAAGTGCTGTGATGGGTATGGACATGCTTCTTGAGGAAGATCCAGAACGCAAAATAGCCGTGTTAAACACAAAAACCGCTTCTTGCGGAATAGCACTGCTTGTCCATGAAGCCAACACTAAAATCGAAGAAGGGCTGGATTTCGAAGCACTGGTTTCCCATATGGAAGAACGTATTGATAAAACCACCACGTTATTTATTCTAAAAACGCTTGAAAATGTTATAAAAGGCGGGCGTCTTGATCGAATGAAAGGTACGATTGCCAAAACCTTGAACATTAAACTTCTTATGAAAGCAAGTGAAGATGAAGGCGCAGTAGAAGTAACGGAAAAGGTTCGCGGCAATAAGAAATCCATCCGCCGCTTCGTCGACCAGATTGGCGAATACGCCCACAATTTAGAAGACAGAGTGATTGCTTTATCCCACTGTAATGATGAAGCAAGAGGTAGGAAAGTTCTTGAAAATATAAAAGAACGTTATAACTTTAAAGAGAGTTTGTTTATGGAAACGGGTCCGCTCATCTCAACTTATGCAGGCGAGGGTGGATTAGTTATAGCCTTCTTCAAAGATTAATAGATAAGCCCAAAGCTGCGGAGCATTTGCTCTGCAGCTTTTTCTATTGATACAAGAATATACGGTAGAGTTAATACCCCCTCCTTTCCCTATCCCGACAGGAAAACTAGTTCTACTTGTATGACAAAAAAGGAAGCTTATGAATACACTCAAAAAAGCAACTATCACATTGACAATGATAATCATTTTCAATTATAATTTACCCATCTTCTCATAAAGGGGAATGAACATGAAAGATTGTCTTATTGTTACAAAAGATTTTATTTATCATAGAGGTCCCGGCAATCCGAATAAATGCCTTCATTTTAAGAAAGGTGACTTTATTTATATAGGCGATGACCATCATTACGTAGAATCAATAGGCTGGCTTGTTTCTTTACACACGGACTTGCATCCCCCATTCTTTATTCCTTCCGCTTATTTAGAGGAATATTACCTGAATCATTTGTATATGTACTCAGATATTGCGCTTTTTGTTAACTATCATCAATTAAAAGTGGATCAGTCCCTGGATAATCGCGATCCGGAGCTTTTTCAGTATCATTCAGTTCAATTGAGTTACTGGAACCAATTAATGAACGGAGCTAAAGAAAAACAAAGGGCTGGTTCCTTATGAATTCCATCTTGTTAGGATTTGCAAGTATGTCTGGGAATACAGAAGAAATAGCGGATGTGCTTAAAGATCACCTGGAAAACCGCCACTTTCATGTAACACTAGAGGAAATAGATGAAATGGAACCTGAGGAGTTTAAGAATTACTCTGGAGTATTAATTGGTTCATACACGTGGAACGATGGAGATCTTCCCTATGAAGTGGAAGATTTCTATGAAGAAGTCACTGATACGGACTTATCCGGAGTTCCTGTAGCTGTTTTTGGTTCAGGCGACTCCATTTACCCTCAATTCTGTGAAGCTGTAAACCAACTGGAGGGCGCATGTCAGGAATCCGGAGCCATAATCGTCTCCCCTTCCCTTAAAATTGAACATTACCCTGAAAGTAATGAAGATCTATCAAGATGTGAAAACTTCGCCGCAGAATTCGCATCCTATCTTATAAGCTCCATTAACTCTCAGTGTTGATTTAACCGTAATGCTCCCGTTACTGGAAGACTCAGTTTCGAGATAGTTTGGGCCCGTTACTCTATTTGGAAGAGGGCTGGCGGGGAAATAACTCGCTTTCCTATGGGGGAACGATGAGCTTCCTCGCTCGTTTCACTCCCTGCGGGATCTCACCTAGTTCCTTCTCCCATGGGAGTCTCGCTATTTCCCCACCAACCCAGCCACAGGATATTAACGGACCGTCCAGCAGAAAGAATGATATCCTTCTTAACGGCTCTTAAATGCTTCTATGGCAAGCTTTTCATATCTTTTTAGCATGAAAATATACGCCTCATCCCATGCTGTTTTCTCCCCAGGCAAACCGTGTATTAAGTAGTTTCGAGTTTCTGATTCGGACCAGGTCCGGAGGGGGACGATGAAGACTCCTGTGGGATAAACATGATCGGTGAGACCCCGGAAGTCGAAGACTGAGGAGGCTCAGCACATGCCCACGGAAAGCGAAATCGTCCCCCGGAGGACCTTCCTCATAATCAATATCTCGAATTCAAGTCTTACAGTAAACGGCCCTATACATTAATAATTCCGTTATGAAATTCAAATTTAACAGAGTCTGTTTTAGACACTGGAACAGTCGTTCCAGTAAAATGTCAACCTTTCAGTAACATGAATAGTAGAACTATAAATAAAAACCCAGCTCTGGTGCTTTCTGCAACCGGAGCTGGGTTTTGTTATTCAGCCATGATAGTCTTCATATCTAGGTTGAGGAGAACTTAGAGCCAGAATCCCCGCTGTTACTGGAAACGCAATTGTTAACAGGATGACCTCCTGGTAACCTCCAAGCCAATCATAAAAAATACCAAACGGAAGCGGACCTAAAGCAGACCCGATAACCATGACCGTTTGTGCTAGTCCCTTAATACTTCCTAAATGTTCACGACCAAAGTAGTTCGGCCAGACAATATTCAAAACGATCCGTTCAAATCCGTTCACAAATCCCCATAGGACACCAAAGGCTACAGCTATCCACCATGTATCTGTGAATAATAGAAGCACCAAAGTAAAAATATGACCGAAGAAAGTTATAGCTAATATGTAATGTACTTGGAAACGGTCCACTAAATATCCCGTCAAGAATGTAACCGGGAAGCCGACAATCGCCATTATAGTCAGCACCATTGCAGCGACCCCTGTATCAAGACCTCTTAAGCCCATAATAGATACAATATGAAAGGTGATAGCTGTATTTACAAGAGCCGGTACAATGACACAAAAAAGTATGAACCAGAAAGCCTTGGTAGACATAGCTTCTTTTAAGGTCCAGCTTTTTTCACTAACTTCCACACTTGGGTTCGAATCCTCCACGCCTTGCACAGGTTTCGGAGTTCCATCAGGTATTTCACCGACCAGTTTAGGCTGGTTTCGCACAAAGAAGAATGCGATGGGAACAAAAACTAGTAATAGAAGGGTCCCCCAGATTCCCCAGGCAGTTCTCCACCCTGCCGTTTCGATCATCCACGTATTTAAAGGCGGCATTAAGGCTGAACTCGCGAAGCCGCCTATCGCCATCACACTTAGCGCGCGGCCTCTTTTTCGGATAAACCATTGGGGCACCAGGGTGTTCGGAATTAGAGTCATAGAACCTTGACCAAATAAACGAATCATAAAAAAGCCGAAAAACATCATGATTGGACCTAATAGGAATGCATTCCAAAACAAAGCCAATGATAAGAAGATCCCCACAGCGACCATCATCGTTCGCTGTCCGTACCGGTCGACCAGCCGTCCCATCATGAATAAGGCAAACCCAGCACACAAGGTGGCGCCTGAGTAAATACCTGAAACTAGAGAACGTGAATAATCAAAGTCCTCAATATAGTAATCTATGAAAATAGAAACCGAATACGTCTGACCCGGCCCGGAGAAAAAAACACTAAGCCCTGCAACCGCAACAATAATCCACCCATAGTAAAATGAGGTTTGAAGGGGTGCTTTTGTATTTTTATCTTTCATAATTTATCTGCACCCTTTCTCTATAATTAGTTCAAAAAGTCTAATACCGTATCAAAGAGCTCGTCCTTATCTTCCCCATGACAAATTAAGTGCTTGGAATTTCTAAGGAAGACCATCTCTTTTTCCTCTGCTGGAATTTCTTCATCAAGAAATTCCGCAGTTTTTCTTGGAACCATTCCATCCAGTTCTCCTTGGATGATCAGCACTGGACATCTAACCTGCTTTAAATAAGGCCTTGTGAACTGCACACACTTCATAAATTCGAATGTGGAGAATAAGTAGGTTTGCTGCAATTTCCGCTGATACCTTGTAAACAATTCATTGGAAGCAAGTGCCCCCTTACAGGCATCTGCGAACATTTCACATGCGTCTTTGTACATTTGCGGCAGGCTTACATATTTTCCCGCTGCCGACAATAATACAAGCCGGTTAATTCTATATTTTGCCGTTAAATACGCCGCGATCATCCCCCCCATAGAGAATCCGATTATGACAATGGTATCGTTCCTCTTCAACAAATCTAATAATGCAAGTTCCGCTGTCGCAATCCATTCCTGGTAGTAATGACCCTGAAGATCAAGCTCTTCGCCGTGACCGGGCAAAGTAGGGTTAGAAATTTCCCAGGTGGTTCGTCCACTTAAAAAATCTACAAGGGGCTGTACTTCCTCAGGACTGCCCGTGTAGCCATGAATACATAAACAACCAACACTCATCTTCCGCGCCTCCACTTTTATTTAGATATGCGAACCATAATATCACATGCATTAGTCCATAAGAAAAAATACGCGCCCGAAAAAAAGAGCGCGTTTATTTGAATCCTTTTACAAACGTGCCGATGCCTTTCACGATTGGTGAAACTTGTTGAACGGTTTTCACTACTTGACCCGTGGTCGACATCATTTTATCAAAATCCAGCTGCCCATCATCATTTTGAAAATAATTCATAACGCTCTTTGGAAGCGCCCCTGCTTGGAATGAAGACGTTTCAGTATTTCCATTTTCAGTATATCCTGTGTAGCCGTAACTATACGGATATGGATTTTGAGGTACGTGCGCATTTTGATTATAACCATTATAATACCAGCCGTTTACATTTCCCTGGTTTTGGTATGCGCCTTGGTAAAAGGAAGAATCATAAGGGTAAACAGTCGATTGACGAGACCAGTCATACCATTGTTGATAATAGGGATACATGAATGTTCCACCTTCTTGACGTGTTTACTTCAGCCTATGTTGGAAAGCTAAAAAAGTGTAAAAAAAAGCAAGTGATCCATTATTATCACTTGCAGAATTATGAATAATTCATCATATCAGAATCTACAAAACGTTCAGCAGACTGAATTCCCAGCGCTCGTTTTAACTTTCGTTCTTGAAAGCCTAAGATTTTCTCCTGGTCTACAAATGTTGCTGGCGTTCCATATATCTTCATATTTTGAAGTTCTTTAAAGTAATCGCGGTTAGTGGATACATTACGCTCTTCATAGTCAATTTCCCATTCAGAGAGCTTGGCTACTACCTTATCGCATTTTGCGCAGTTCCTGCTCGTGTACACCACAACTTTCTGGTCACTCATAGCTGTCCCTCCTCATCGCCTTTGCGTCTCTCTTTATTACTTTTTGATTACCCTTTTATTACAATTTCAAAACCACCTATTATGATAGAATGTACCTACAAATATGTAAAGGGAAGAATGTATCTCCCCTTTTAATGCTCCTAATAAGCCAGCGTTTCTTCCAACTGGGTGGATCCGCTGATCAAATCAAAACTTTTTTGTTTAGCTCGGGGTACGGATAGTAAATAAACAAGCGTTTCAGCTACATCTTCGCGCGGGATTTCCCCGTCCTGTTCTAATTTTTCTTCAAGAGCTACTTTGCCTGTACCTGGTTTATTCGTTAATTGTCCAGGGCGGAGAATGGTGTAATTCAACCCGGATTGTTTTAAATGTTCATCTGCCCGATGTTTCGCATATAAGTAATGCTTCATTGCATCTGGACCTTTTTCCGGCTCGTCTGATCGTACAGAACTGAGCATAATAAACCGCTTCAAACCAAATTGTTTAGCGTATTCAATCGATTTAATGGCACCTTCCTGGTCGATCAGAATGGTTTTATCAGCACCTGTATGCGGCCCTGAACCTGCAGCGAAAATAACGCCATCCACTCCATAATAAGCTTCTTTGAAGTCTTTTTCTAAATCCCCTAACACTGTTTCCACTCCTAGTTCTTCAAACTGAGGAATCTGTTTCGTGTCCCATACCATAGCAACCGGTGTATGGCTGGACTGAGTCAATTTATGAATGACATGTTTCCCCACTTGTCCATTCGCTCCAATTACTAGAACCTTCATTCTACTCTACCTCCTTAAATAATCTATTCTTAAATTTCCCAACTCTTCTAGACAATAAACGGTAGGAGGCGCTAAAGGAGGAAAAACCACGCTTATTGACGAATGGATAAAATAACCACCTAACAGGAGATGATTAATTTGGCAAACACATATGTGTGTACAGGATTTCCAGGATATTTAGCTTCCAATATCGTCGAAGAGTTGTTCTTTGAAGGGTATCCAATAGACAAAATTTATTTAATCCATTTACCTGACATGGAAGATTTAGCTTCACAGAGGCTGGCAGAGTTAGCGAAAGAAATTTATGTGGACAGGCATAAAATTGAGCTCATCCCAGGAGATATTACTAAACCAGGGTTGGGACTTGATCCTTCTTTACGCACAAAGCTTGAAAGAGAGACCACTCATTTCTTCCATCTTGCTGCTCTCTATGATTTGGCTGTTTCTCTTACAAGAGCGTGGCGTGTCAATGTGCAGGGAACCCGAGAGGTGAACCACTGCCTTCGCCGCTTCCAGAAGTTACAAAGATATCTTTACTTTAGTTCAGCCTATGTCTCAGGTAAGCGTGAAGGAAAGATATATGAACATGAACTGACGCATACCAAAGGTTTTAAAAACCATTATGAATATACAAAATATGAAGCCGAAAAACTCGTTGAATCTGAAAAAGAGCATCTTCCCATTACCATCATCCGGCCTGGCATCGTCGTTGGCCATTCGAGAACGGGAGAAACCCTTAAATTCGACGGTCCCTACTTTGTATTAAATATGCTGGACCGTTTCCGTTCACTGCCGGTCATCCCCCAATTCGGAAGAGGAGAAGCAAAGGTTAATTTAGTACCGCAAGATTACGTCATTAAAGCCAGCATATATTTAGTTCACATTCAAAAAAGCAGAGGAAAAACGTATCATTTAACAGATCCTGAGCCTTACACGGCGAGAGAAGTTTATCAATTATTTTCGGATACCTATCTCGAACGACGGCCTAAGCTTAACCTTCCTGGCACCTTGGCCAGCCAGGGGTTACAACTCCGTTCGATTAGAAAGAAACTTGGCATTCAGAAAGAAGCATTGGACTATTTCCTTTTCAAGAGTGAATACGATTCCACTGAAGCGCAGAATGACTTGCAGGGTTCCTTTATTACCTGCCCGGACTTAACGTCCTACGTACAGACACTTATTGATTACTATGGTCGTCATAAACACGAGCAGCAAAAGCACACTTCCCTGCTTTAAATGATGGTTACCCAAGTAAGTTCTCTATACACTTGCAAAAAAGCCTTGAACGTATACGTTCAAGGCTTTTTCACTTAGAAATCACTCAACTCTAAATAATTCTATTCTTCCATCCATTGTTCATAAAGACCCTCAATCTCTTCCGTCAATCGGTCCTTTTCCATCTGGAACTTCATCAATTGTTCTACATTACTCTCTCGTGCCATTTGGCTTTCAAGCTGAGTTACTTCTTTCTCTAAAGCTGCTATGGATTCTTCAATCGAAGAATTCTGTCCAGGTTGAGGAGGATTGTTTCTTGGCTTCTCAACCTTTGATGAAGATTCTTTTTTAACGTTTTTCGTTTCCTGCTGGTCCAGCAGTTCCAGCCAGTGTTTCCTTGTTTCATCATAAGAACCTATATATCTATAGATTTTCCCGCCAGTCAGGTAAGCTGTATGCGTAAAGCATTGATTTAAGAAATACCGGTCGTGAGATACTCCAAGTACGGTGCCTTCGAATTTTTTTAATGCCTCTTCAAGTACTTCCTGGGACTCAATATCCAAATGGTTCGTTGGTTCATCCAATATTAATACGTTGATCCCTTCATGCATAAATACAGCAAGCTTCAGACGCATTTGCTCTCCGCCACTTAAATGCCTGATCTTTTGAAAAACATCATATCCGTAGAACATAAAGGCGGCAAGCATGTGACGAGCCTCGCCTTCAGTCACCCTGATCAAGTCCCGAAAGTAATCGATCATCCGTTGATCACGATCCGCCCCCATTAGTGGGTTTTGAGGCAAGTATCCAATCCTGATCGACGGACCTTTTTTAATTGATCCTTTCTCAGGCTTTTCCTGGTCCAGCAAGAGACGCAGTAAAGTGGATTTTCCGCTTCCATTAGTTCCCACAAGAGCTAATCGATCCCTGTTTCTTAAATGAAGATGAACACCATCCAGAATTAATCGATTCCCATAAGACTTTTTCACATCATCAGCCACAAGTATATCTTTACCGGTTCTCCCCTCTGATTGTAAAGAAAGGTTCATCTTTTTAGGATCCACCACCGGTTTATCCATTTTTTCCATCCGGTCCAGGGCTTTCTCCATACTCTTTGCCTTTTTAAATAGTTTAGGGTTCGGTGGATTAGCTTCATTAGCCCATTGTCTAAGGCGACGAATCGCTTCTTTCATTTTTTTAATTTTTTTCTGCTGTTCCTGGTACTGGTGAAATTCTGCTAGTAACTTCTCTTCTTTCTGCTTTTCAAAAGAAGTATAGTTCCCTTTATATGTTTGAATGTCTCCAGATTCTAAATCCATGATATCGGTGACTGTATGATTAAGAAAAGAGCGGTCATGTGAAATCATACACACTGAACCGTCGTACTGCTGCAAGTATTCCTCAAGCCATTCAATTGCCTGTAAATCTAAATGGTTCGTTGGTTCGTCCAACAGTAACACATCAGAATCTTCCAGAAGAATCCTAGCCAATCCAAGCTTGGTTTTTTCACCGCCGCTTAACTGGGAGAAGGGCTGATCCAGGAGGTCTTTAACTTTTAGTCCATTAGCCACTTGGCTGATAGATGATTCTATTTCATACCCCCCAGCCTGAGTAAATCGTTCTTGAATTTCCCCGTATTCACTTAGCGCCAGTTCCATCTGCTCAGGGTCCATCATTTTTTCTTCCAGCTTCTGCATATCACGCTTCATCTGCAGCAGGTTTCCAAAAGCCGCCTCCAAGTAAGCTCTACCTGATGATTCCCACTCCTCAGGAATTTGCTTTAAATAACCAATGGTCACGTTTTTTCGGATGAAAACATCCCCGCCGTCAATGGATTCCTCTTTAGTAATCAAGCGAAATAAAGTGGATTTACCACTCCCATTCCGACCAACAAGCCCAACTCTCTGCCCTTCATTTAATTCAAAGTTAAGGCATTCGAATAGTACTCTGCCGCCGACAATTTTATATATATCTTTCAATGTAATAAGCATTTTATTTTCCTCCTAAAGACAAAAAAAGCCAGAGGTCCCGTACCCTCTGACTTCATTGGCATTATTATAATCAGATATGAGACGTTACATTTTATTCACTATTCACCTGTAAAAATGGACATACGTGTCCCTCTGACAGCTGAATTGTGAATAATCGCACGGCGGACATAGTTCAATTGATAGTCAAGCACATGCATTTGTAACATCGTCATACCCTCCTTTGCCTTTAGAATTAAGTTTAGTATAAACTATATTCTGAAAATTCTCTAGTCCTGATTTCCTTCTGTGTTTTTCCCGAGCTTTTTCAACAGCTCAATCGCTTGTACTTTTTCTTCGTCCGTTAATCCTCCGGTAATCCGCTCAATTTGCTTCCAATGATCAGGGAAGATGTCGTTTAAAAACTCCCTGCCTTTTTCTGTAATAGAAGCAAACGTAATCCTCCGGTCGTTCGGGCATGGAATCCGTTCTAAATATTCCTTCTTTTCCAGTTTGTCTACGACATAAGTGATACTGCCACTGGCTAAAAGGATCTTCTCACCAATTTTCTGTAATGGCTGTTCTCCTTGATGGTAAAGCAGTTCTAAGACTCCGAATTCTGTCGGGTTTAACCCATAACTCTGGATATCATCTTTGACCAGGTCAGCTACGGATCGCTGTGCCTTCGTTAAAACGACAAATAATTTTAACGAGGGATCTTGTTTTTTCTTGTAGTATGACTCTTGTTCGCTCATAGACCTTCGCCCTTTCGTCCTTTTCTATAGATAAAGATAGTATAAGTTTAACAAAATCAGGATGTCAAACCAGCATGAAATTTGTATTTTACTATACCCTTTTTTGTATATTTCTAAAATTATGGCATAATGAAGGGAGTTATACGCATAGAAAGCGGTGACAAAATGTGGTTAAAAATACAGGAGAACGTGTTATTCCCGAATACACAGACCCTATGAATAATCTCCTGCTCGAACATGCAGCAAGGTATCAGTTTTCATTATCTTACATGCAAGGTCGAGTTTTAGATTTATCGTGCGGCGCGGGATATGGAACCCATATGATCGCAAAGCAATGCAAACATGTAATTGATGAAGTGGTAGGAGTCGATATCGACCAGGAAATTATCCGTTACGCGAAAGGGACTTACTATCACCCGCAGTCGAGCTTTGAAATTTACGATGCGACCACCCCTCATCTATCTGCTCACCTGGGGACATTTGATGTAATTGTAAGTTTTGAAACATATGAACATATTAAAGAAGAAGAAAAACTATTGCGCAACTATTACCAATTATTAAATCCGGGCGGAAAACTCATCGTTTCCACTCCCTTCGGCAAAGGTCGCGGAAAAGAGTGCGGTTCTCCTTTTCATTTCCACCAGATCACCCCTCAAGAATTTCGGAATTTATTTACCGATTATGCTAAGCAGGAGTTTTTCTTCCAGAACGGGGTGCTAATTGAGCCGCCTAGAGAAAATGTATATTATCCACTGGGATTGGCTGTATGTGAAAAGTAAAAAGCACCGACCTTCTCCCTCTATGGATAAGGCCGGTGCTTTCTCAATTATTTCTTATTATTTTTCAGAAAATGCATGAAGTGCGTTCGGACCGCCGCTTAGGAAAGTAAAGTGATCAGGAAGCACTTTCAGATCAGCCGGGGTTTCTCCCTTAATCTCGCCATCCATATCGATATTCTGAGAAGAATCGACTTCAATTTTAACTTCTTTTCCTTGAAAATGATGCAATTCTTGAAAACGATCCTCATTCGCCCATGGACGTTTCATTGTCATCAATTCTTTAAACAATTTCAAGTTTGAGTTTTTAACCACGAGAACATCAAGAAGACCGTCCTGTAAATCAATTGAAGGGACAGGAACGCGGCGAGTGCCGATAAATTGTCCATTCATGACGAGAATCATGATAGCTTCTCCTTCTAACTTCTCTCCATCAACCGTTACCGTAAATTCGAAAGGAGTTGCCTCATTCATCGTTTTTAAGGCACTCATAAAATAGCTCAGTACGCCGAAGCGATTTTTGCTATCTTCATCAATATTAAAGGAGGCCTGAGTTACTAATCCAATTCCCCAGAAATTAATAAAATAATAATTATTGGTTTTGCCAGCATCCAGAGTCAACTCTTCCCCTTCAATGATCGCTCGAGCAGCCTGCTGCAAATTTTGAGGGGTATCCAGTACACGACTGAAATCATTGCAGGTACCTGCAGGAAGAACTCCTATAACAGGGCGTTTTTCCAGGTCAGCCATACTGTTGATTCCTTCGTGGACAGTTCCATCGCCTCCCAGGATAAAGAGCACTTCCACTTCCGGTCCATAGTTTCTGCATGCCTCCTTAAACTCATCCAATGAATCAGTCTGGAGTACTCTTAACTCCTTCACTTGCTGAGTCAAAATAGGAAGCGTTTGTGAAAGGTTTGTTTCGAGTACATTGCTATCTTCATTTCCATTGTATATAAATAATCCGGTTTCATATCGTGCCATAAATGAGAACCTCCCTTTCTATAAAGCCTACAGGTATGATTTACTAATTTTTCATATTTAAAACTACGCCATGTTTATCCAATTCTTTAATAAAAGCATGCGGTTCATCTACCGTTATGTATACTCGGCAGATTTTTCGCTTCAACCCGAAGTATAAATTTGCTTCCAATGGCTGTGCTAATTCAAGAACATATTGAGGCTGTGAGGGCTCGAATCCAGCAAGTGTCATATTTAAAGCTGCCTTATCGCTTGAACATTCTTTTGCGGAGTGGATACAGGGTCTGATCTGTTCTATTATTTCAAATGGAATAGAAATATGGAAACGAAGTCCCTTTTGCAAATACAGAGATTGACGGCCTACGTGAACAGGAGCTTTTCGAATAGCTTGATAATCTCCGATTAGAAATAGTAAAGCATAAGCATCAAGACCGGTGGCAATCCAGGCTGCCGTGTGACTGTATTGCATAAGCAGGACGTGCACCGCAATAATTTCTATTACCATGACGTGGATAAGCATAAGAAAAATTCCAAAGTATTCACTGTTTTTATGATAACTGAAGGTACAATCTTTTGGAGGAGAACGATCCAGGTGAGGGAATAATGCATATCGAATTGCAGATACGTCAGTGGCAAGAAATCCACTGAGCCGTTGAAATTGAGCACTATATTTATAGGAAGCAAAGGTAATGCGATTCGCTTCAAACATACGCCCTAAAACAAATGGGTAATGCAGGCGAGCCTCTTTAAAGCTTCTTTTCCATTTGGGGAAGCTCTTTAAGAACAGAAATAAGATGGTAAGTTCCACACCCACCAACACAACTTCCATCCCTATCACTGAATAATTAAGGTACACGAGACTCTCCTTTGCATAGGGCGGAACCAGCCAATGAACGATAAAAAGTCCCAGGATCATCATAGGGGCAAAAATAGAAATAGTTGGCTTTCGTCGCAAAATAAACAAGAATATAACCGCGGGAATGATTACCATAATATCAATAATTGTTCCCCATACGATAGGTGTACTCACATGCCCCGTTAATTCTATTTTCTGCACTAAAAAATTTGAGGATAAAATGAGAATGATAAAACCAAGACTGAAGTACAAAGGCTTTTTATGACTTAGTGAATTTTTCATAAGCTTCTTCCCTTCAACTTAACTTCCACCTCTTCCTTTATTTTACTACAGGAACAGCAGGAGTACTACCACTCTTCCTCAGCTAGTTAAGAACCCAGCTTGGTTTCATCCAGAGACAAAACAACCGTTCAATCCCTTAGAAAGTTATTCATTACTGTTTTTAAAAAAAGCTCTGTTAAGCATCCGTGTTTTTAAGGTTAAGTCCCGTTTCTTGAAGACTTGATCTCGAGATAAATGATGTCCGTTCCTATAGATTGAAGAGGGTTGGTGGGGAAATAACTCGTCTTGTTCCATCACCCAGACACTCGAGACATAAGCCGCTCATCAACGGATGGAAAAACCGCCATCCTTTTGATGGTCGGCTTATGCTGGTCGTGTCTTTCGGGGTGATTCCACATTTGGACACTTTCCTATGGCCCTACACGACGTAGGGTCGATCGACGTTGCCACAGGACGTGGCGACCTTAGTCGATCCTCCTTTTACCATGAGCTTCCTCGCTCGTTTCACTCCCTGCGGGAGCTCACCTAGTTCCTTCTCCCATGGGAGTCTCATCATTTCCCCACCAACCCAACTTTATTAGGGCGAATGGACCTTCCAGAATAAGAGTATTCTTTCTTACGTATCGTGCCTGAAATGCTTATATAATAGGCTATCTCACATAGTTCGAACCTAAAAAATTATTTATGCCCATTTAATTATTTATTGTTAAGCAGGTAAAAGGTGAACGGTTTCGAGTTTCTGATTCGGCAAGGTCCGAAGGGGGACAATGGAGACTCCTGTGGGATGAACATGATCGGTAAGATCCCGGAAGGCGAAGCCTGAGGAAGCTTACCACATGCCCACGGAAAGTGTTTAAAAGCGGAATCGCCCCGATAGACACGACCCGCATAAGCAGGAAAATCAAAAGGGATGCGTTCTTTCGTCCCGTTGAATTTTCTGCTTATGACGCGAGTGTCTGGGCGATGCAGCTGGACGAATCGTCCCCCGCAGCACCTTCACTCTAACCCAATACCTCTAATTCGAGTCTTCAACTAACCTGCCCTATTGTGTAATAAGCCTTTTATGAAGAATTAACAAAAAACTTTAGCAGAGCTAAAAAAACAAAAACTGCCGAGACTTTCTCGACAGTTTAAGCATTGGCCTAACTCAACCTTTTTAAATGAAGAATTAGTACCCACTATTTTATTAATCCTACATTGCCTCTTTAATTCCTTTGTTCACAAGCCAACGGTTGGCTGGAAAGCTTGTTATAAATCCTAGAATCATAGCTATCTGCATCATAAACCAGTAACTCACGTCTGTAGGTTTTGGAGGTTCAGTGAACAATACAAAATGTACAATAGCCATCCAGCCGAACATTCCAATTTCAAAAGCAAGCAGGGAGAGTGTATCCGCCTTTACCGCCTCTTTTATTGCGCTTGTAGCTCCGGCTTTCTTATTCATAGGATAAATAGCAAAAAATTGAAATATTATACCGAAGATATAAGCAAGAATAAACTCTACAATATAATGAGTAAATAACACTGATCCTGCGATCGCTATACCTGTCAACGCTACAATTGGAACTCCGACTGCATCACCTAAGGTACAGCCTGCTGAACAGTGACTGGTAGACGTAAACACTTGAGCTCCTCTGCCACGGTTGTCTTCTCGTTCTATATCCTTTGCTTTTATACGTCCCCATTTAAAATAAGTCCAAATAGCTGCCGGTCCGAGAAACCAACCATTGATTGGCCACACCACATTCATGATTGCCATCTGTTGCGGATGGCGTGTTACATCAATAATAATAATCAGCGAAGAAATCAGCCCAATCCCTAGAGCTATGATTGAAATAATTGTTAGGGTATCCATTGCACTTCCTCCTTTATAAACCCCTTACCCCCCGCCCCTATTCTCATAAACATCACCTCTCGAAAACATTTAGTCAGCTAATTATTACTATATAAATAACCAAAATCTCCACGTTGGAGATCACATAGCAAAACATCATAGATGCTAGTTAAAAATCTCATAATTATTGGTTAAAGTGGTGTTTTCCTAAATATATTCATAAACATTAAAATAGTCTGAAACAAAAATATTTACTTCAACAATGGAATTTACTATACTATTTTTTATTAGGAGGCTAAATAAAATGAAGCAAGAATTCAGCGATTCTCTAGGATACAACATCCATATGGCTTCACATTTTATACAAAACGTTTATAACGAAAGGCTTGGGGAGTACGATCTTACTCACTCTCAAGCGAGAGTGATCTACTTCCTGGCCACTTGCGGTCAACAGTCACAAACCGAGCTACAGAAGAAACTATATATTAAAGCTTCCTCCATGAACGGAGTCATTGAATCCTTACTTAAGCACGGAAGGATCGAAAAACGAACAAGTCCGAGTGACAAACGTGCTAATTTAATCACATTAACGAGTCAGGGGCTCGAACTGCATGAGACCATTCAGGAAATTATTCGAAAGATCGAAATCCAAGCATCGGAAGGCCTTTCTGAAGAAGAACAGAAAGTAATGGTGTCGTGGCTTAAAAAAGTCCAGAAGAATATGAAGCCTTCTTTAGAAAGGAGTGACCAATCATGAAAGAACAGAGTCAGCGTTTAGGTACTCAGCCAATACCAAAGCTGCTTGCCAATTTGTCCATCCCGGCTATGATCGGTATGTTTGTTATGGCTTTATACAACGTCGTGGATACTTTGTTTATTGCAAGAGGGGTAGGTATCCTGGGTGTGTCCGGCGTAAGTATTGGTTTTCCGGTCATGATGATTATGATGGCAGTTGCAGCCGCCGTGGGGATTGGGGGCGCTTCCGTTATTTCAAGAAGACTTGGGGAAAACAAGGCCGAGGAAGCTAACCAGGTATTTGGAAATGTGCTTTTTACTATTCTCATTATCAGCGTATTCGGTTTTATTAGTGCTTTCACTATTCTGGAACCCCTACTAAAACTTTTTGGAGCGACAGAAAACATCCTGCCATACGCAAAAGATTACTTGTTTCCCATTTTGCTTGGCACATTATTCTTTTCCTTTGCCTTTACGACCAACAATATCATCAGATCTGAAGGTAACTCACGCTTTGCCATGATTACTATGATCATACCTGCTGTATTAAATATCATTCTTGATCCTATTTTTATTTTTGGGCTGGACATGGGAGTGAAGGGAGCTTCGATCGCTACTGTAATTTCACAGGGAACTGTAAGCGTGGTTGTACTCTACTATTTCCTTAGCGGTAAATCCTCTCTAAAGATTCAGGCATCCTTTTTACGGCCTCACCTGAAAGTACTCAAGGAAGTGATTATCATCGGAATGCCAGCTTTCATTCGCCAAGTGTCTGGGAGCGGCATGATGATTGCCATTAATTTTATGCTAATTAAATTTGGCGGAGAGTTTGAAGTTGGAGTTTTTGGCATCGTCCAGAAGCTCGCCATGTTTACAATTATGCCGATGATCGGTGTCCTGCAGGGGATGCAGCCTATAATCGGATATAATTACGGTGCTAACAACTATGCCCGCTTAAAAGAAACCATCCTGCTCGGTATGAAAATCGTTACCGTTATATCGTTCGGTATCTTTGCAATTATGATGGTTTTCCCAGAAGGACTAATGCACATCTTTACCGGAGATGATACTACAATTGAAGCAGGAGCTTATGCCATACGAATTATGTTCGCCCTCGCCATGTTAATTGGTATTCAAGTTGTCAGCGGCGGCCTTTACCAGGCACTTGGTATGGCGAAACCAGCGATGATTTTATCCATGGCCCGCCAAGTATTATTTTTAATACCGCTTGTCTTGGTTCTTCCGTACTTTTTTGGTGTTACTGGTGTATGGCTTGCTTTTCCAATTGCAGATTTAATGGCTTTTATGCTTTCTATTATTTTTCTGTATAAAGATAGGGATCTATTCTTTAAATCACAAAAAGAAACTCCTCCCTATGAAACTGCTCCGACATCATTATAAACGAAAAAACACGGCGTCCTTTGACGTCGTGTTTTTTATGTAAGTGCTCCTTCATTATTAATGGATTTCTACCGATTATTTGGGAACTTTTTAAAAAGAAATTGGCTGGAGGACTTCACTATGATCAAATAACCTGAACCTGGTACCGAAACCGACCATCATAAGCTACCTTAATTTTAGATAAAGAAAAAGTCTTATTTACTCTCCCAAGCAAATTGTTATTTTTTCCAATGATTCCAATTATCATATAGCAAGGTGTGACAAATTCAGTTAAAATAAGTACAGAATAGACAAAAAAAGATAAAGGATGGACCGAATGACTTATTCAGTAAACTTGATTAAACTGTTTATTCGCCGCGAAGACCACTTATTTAAATTGAGAGAAGCGGAGCGAATTAAAAACGTTTGGAAACTATTATTCTTATTACTAGGTTTAACCATTCTCACCTATGTATGGACCTCCTGGATCGGGCTGGGGACCGACCCTCTATCAGATGAGATGACCACCTTAAACAGGATGGAATATGAATTCAGAAAAGCTTGGTTCTTGATCGGCAGAGTAGCCTTTGGAATTCTGTTATATATATTCATCTTATTTATATCTTCTTTCTTTTTCTGGTTGTTTAATCATGTTTCTTATAAGAAGCTTTTGATTATCCAAATGAACATCCTTTTAATCATGCTCCTTGAGCGTGTCCTGTGGATCCCGTTAATGGTTTACTTCGGGTTAGACTGGTATGTTTCACCCTTTTCATTTGGAATTATCACTTCCTACATAACCACTTTAGATTGGGTCATTTATCTACTGGGCTCTATCTCCATTTTTCAACTGTTTATTATTTGGTACCAGGTGACATGCATTTCTGCCATCTCCCCTACCAAAAAAAGGTGGATATGGACAGGCGTTATCTTTTGGCACTTGCTTTTATGGACCGGAACCGCAGCTCTATCCAATTATGACCTGTTTTTACTCTATTTAATCAGGTAAGAAAGCAGAAGGTGTGAACGTATATGAAAAATAAAAAGTATAGTAAAAGAATTATAGGTTTCTTAATGATCGCATTCGTAACAGCCAATGCCCTGCTTATTTACTATGATGATGAGGGGCAGGTGGAGCGTAAATCCTACATTAAGGAATGGTCTCAGTCCACCACTTCCGACTTGCAGAACTCCCTGCATTCTGAAGGGGTTTTTGCAGCTACGGAAACAACTCCTGTTTACTTCAATCAGGATGCTGGTGCTTTTCACGAATTTGTCGCAAAAGAAGGTCAGACCGTTGAGGAAGGCGATGACCTCTATTCTTATGAAGTAGAAGACTATGCCAGCCAAGAAACCCAGCTCGAGAATAAACAAACTCGATTAGAACAGGAAATAACAGCTCTCGAGAATTACATACAAGAGTTTGAGAGCTATACAGTCCCTGAACCGGAAAATGAGCTGAGCGAACCAGGCCTCAACGGCCCGAATACGGAAAATAATACAAACTTTGGTCCAGACAGTCCGGCCAGCAGTGATACCAGTAATCCAGATACAGAAGCTTCCTATGCAGAGACAGAGTTTCTGAAAAAAGAAAAAATCGCTGAGCAAGAAACTGTTTTAGCTCAAAAAGAAGCTATGGCTGCTATGGTAGAAAGTCAGCTCAGTCAACTGCGTGAGAATGGACAGCTCATTACGGTGAGCAGTCCATTTTCAGGAACTGTTACGGATACTTCCAATGATCTGGATGAACCCATTCTCACCCTCGCTTCAACAGAGCTGAACCTTCAGGGGGATTTGAAGGAAGAATATCGCCCGGACGTAGAACAAGAAATGCCGGTAGCCATATACGTTCCCGAACTGAACGTGGAACTTGATGGTTCTCTTTCAACGATCCAGGATCATCCTAAAGAAGTAGAGGTCAATGAAAGCAGCAGATACCCATATGAAGTCACGATGGACGAAGTAGATGAAAAGATTTTGCCAGGTTATCATGCAGAAGTAGAGATTATTACAAAACAAGCTGATGGGGTCGTTACTACTCTGGAAGACGGACTCATCAAGGAGAAGAAATCATATGTGTGGACAATGAATGAAGACGGAAAAATCGATCGGCACGAAGTAGAAACAGGACTTAAAGAGAACAAGCTGATCGAAATACAAAAAGGGCTGGAAGCTGGTGAGTGGGTTGCTTATCAGCCTAAAGATGAGTTTCGGAGGGAATCCACCTTCTTTACTCCTCTCAAGCTTCAGGACCTAAAGGTTTCACAGGTATTGGAATCAGATCAGGATAGCATCGTGAATTATGGATTACTAGGTCTTTTAGCTCGTTAATCTGATCAGATGAGCACCCTTACTCCTAAAGGAAGGGTGCTTTTTTAGGCTCAGTTAATAAAGTCGCCTCCTACACAAAAGCTCCCGATACTGGAAGACTCAGTTTCGAGATAACTCGGGTCCATTGCCAAAAAAGGATGGGGCGGCTACGGAAACAACTCCCTTTCCTGCGGCGCTACACGAAGTAGGGTCGATCGACGTTGCCACAGGAGGTGGCGATCTTAGTCGATCCTCCTTTTACCACAAGCCTCCTCAGTCGTTAACACTCCTTGTGGGGTCTCGCCTAGCTCCTTCTCCCGTTCTTACACTCATGATAGATGGATTCATAATCTAATTCCTAAACGGCATGGAGTGCTATCCTGCTCCAGCACCTAGCGGCTAGTGAGACTTCCCTCGCTTCTGTACGATAAGGCAACATCGAATCGCTCCGCTCTTCGTGTTTTCTTTATCTCCGCCACCTCAACAATATCTAGTGAACGGACCCTGCTATAGAAGACAGGGGTCAAGCTGTATCTGCCTCAAATGCTTCTATAACAGGGTTCCTAAACGTAAACAAGCAGTAAAAATCAAGGTGGATTATAGATGATCCTTGTTCATGGGAAGGCGATTATGTAGAGATTTTCGAGCTCTCTATGATCGCAAAGGGGCGGAAGGGAACGGCGAAGACTCCTGCGGGATGAACATGATCGGTGAGATCCCGGAAGGCGAAGCCTGAGGAAGCTCACCACATGCCCGCGGAAAGCGAGTCGTTCCCTGGAGCCACTTTCTCTACAAAATATCTCGAAACTGAGTCTTCAACTAAACGGCCCTATTGTGGAATAAATCAACGCCAAAGCTTAACAAAGTCTTTTTAATGATTGGTGACAATCATATCCATTGCATATCAAATCGCTGCATGGGAAGATATACGTGTTAATTTAAGTAAAGGGGGACACAGGGATGAAATTAAGTGTATTAGATCAATCCCCCATTTTATCCGGGATGACTTCTCAAGATGCACTAAAACAAACAGCACAGCTGGCAGAATGGACAGATCGTTTAGGATATCACCGTTTCTGGGTAGCTGAACACCACAGTACAGAAAGCCTTGCCGGGTCGTCTCCAGCTATCTTAGCTGCCCACTTAGCTGCTCGTACCGAACGCATCCGCATAGGGACAGGAGGAGTTCTGCTTCCTCACTACAGTGCCTATAAAGTTGCTGAATCTTTTCGTGTGCTGGAAACCTTACACCCGAATCGAATTGATCTTGGGGTAGGACGCGCTCCAGGCGGCATGCCCAATGTAAACTTAGCTCTAAACCGGGGCAGTTCTCCTGATATTGAGGGATACCCGGCTCAAATAGAAGAATTGATGGCCTACTTGCATGGACAGGATCCTCAAGGGATGAATGTGTATGCTACCCCTAAAGGAGAAACATCTCCTCCGATTTGGATGCTCGGATCGAGCGGAACAAGCGCGCGATTGGCCGCAGATCTAGGCGCTTCATATTCTTTTGCCCACTTTATAAACGGCCACGGAGGGGCAAGAGTCGTTGATCGTTATAAAAAATATTTCTCCCCTTCCATGCAGCAAGGCGCACCAGACGCGAATGTCTCCATTTTCGTTGTGTGTGCAGAGACGGATGAACATGCCGAATATTTAGCTTCAAGCCTCGATCTTGCTCTTTTACAAATTGAACAGGGCGCGAGAAGGTCTGGTTTTCCTACTCCGGACGAGGCTCTTCAGTATTCTTATACTTTAGTTGAACAAGAGAGAATACAAGATAACCGCAGCCGAATGATCGTTGGTTCTCCTGAGCGAGTAAAACAAGAGATTGAGGAGTTAGCAGAAAGCTATCAGGTAGATGAGATTATCATTAATACGATTGTCTCTCCTTTTGAAGCTCGCCTCCGTTCCTATGAACTATTAGCTGAAGCATTTAATCTTCATAAAAAATAAGCAAAAAACAGGAGAACTTGTCTTTATGCTCAAGTTCTCCTGTTTTTTAATTACCATCTATTTCCGGTTCTTGTTTTTCATAACCATTTAAAAATCTCCGTCCCTGAAGACGAAGATTTCACTATGTAACTAGCGCTTGGGACGACCGGCCGGTCTGGTTAAAGACAGCAAATCTTCATCTAAATTCATGACTTTCTGTTCAACCATTTGACGTGCATCCTGAATCCCTTTGTTATATAAGAAGGGCCCAAGTTCTTCCGCCATCATCTGGATAAGCTGGTCAGCCGCTAGTTCTCCCATCTCCTCGCCTCTTTCAAGTTCAAAATACTCCTGCACTCTGGCAATCACATATTCTTTCTCTTCCTTTTTTAAAGATGGAAGCATTTGAATCAGTCCCCTTTCTAATCCAAGCCTACCATATCCATGAATGAAAAGGAGTATAAGAAACTGTTACTCTGCCATTGCTTCACTAGCAGCAAACAGTTATTCACTATTTATTCATACCGAGGGCACAGACGGTGTCATTCGGAAATGTTGGTTTTATAAAAACTTCAATGTTATTAAAACCTGCCTCTTCAAGCAAGGCACGAAGCTGTCCACCCATAACTTCAGTCGTCTCATCACTTGTGCCACGGCCATGCGGAGAAAGGGTCAGGGCTATTCTCCCTCCAGGACGCAGTAGGGAACGCAGGTGGCTTAACGTCTTCACGGGAGTGTCCCAAAATGAAATGTTATTAATGGAATAGATTTTATCCAGTGGCTGTTGAAAATCTTCCAGCACTTGAGCCTGTCCATGCATCAAACACACCTGATCAGGTCTCTTTTCATTTTTAAGTCTGCGAAGTGCCGTTTCCACCATCGACTCCGATGGATCAATCCCATATAAGACAGTTCCTTCTTTATCTGCTATCTTTTTAAGAGCATCAGCCGGCCCAAACCCAACCTCCAATACTCTGTCTTTATTTTGAATATCTAAAAATGAAAGTGTCCACTCATTTCTCTTTTCGTTTTCTTTAACCATAAACCATCCTGTTATTTTCCCCAGCCAGCCTTCCGGTTTAGCAAACTGTTCATATAACATTCTATTCCACTCCTTTTTCCAATCTTTTATGTCTTTTCCCTCCCTTCCGCTATCCTATGCGCTATTTAAAACTTATTTAGTTTCCTTAAGATAGATTTGTTTGTATGATAGATTACAGAAACCTCTTACAAAATAATGTAGGGTGTAGGAGATAAGGAGGGTTCCAATGAGAAATGGATGGCTTCTATTCAGCATCATTCTAACAGCCTTTTTAGCTGCATGTGGAGACACACAATCAAATAGGTCAGGTTTTTCTGAAGTGAAGGAACAATCTTGGTCTGATATAGAAAATTCCGCAGACGGTACAACGGTCCGACTTTATATGTGGGGCGGCGATGAAGGTATTAACCAATATATTGATGAATGGGCTGCTCCCCGATTAAAAGAAAAATATGGTATTACACTGGAACGAGTTCCCATGGAAACTGCAGAAATTCTACAAAAGCTGCAAACCGAAAAACAAGCCGGCAAGAAGGATGGAATCATAGATATCATATGGTTGAATGGAGAGAACTTTAAGAACGCTAAAGAAAACGAATTGCTCGCAGGATCTTTCGTAGATAAGCTTCCAAACTTTCAAGAGTATTACGATACAGATGATCCTGCTTTCCAAACTGATTTCGGTACAGCAACCGAAGGGATGGAAGCTCCCTGGGGGAAAGTACAATTTGTTTTTCATTTCGATCAATCGAAAATCGAAAATCCTCCTTCTTCATTTGAGGAATTGAAAAACTGGGTCGAGAAGCATCCAGGTAAATTCACTTATCCAAACGCGGAAGACTTTACAGGAAACGCCTTTCTTCGGCATGTTTTATACGCAAAAGCCGAGGAACCATCTAACATTTATGAACAGAATCTAGACCAAGAAAGAACAGCAGAAACAGCTGATGAAACCTGGGGATATTTAGAAGATATGAAGCCGAACCTGTGGCGGAACGGTCAGCACTACCCGAACAGCTTAACCGAATTGGACCGGCTATATAGCCAGGGAGAAGTATGGATGACGATGGGGTATAATGAGGCCCGCGCCGAGTCCCTTATTGAGGAAGGGGTGTTCCCCGAAACCACCCGTTCCTTTGTTATGGAGCCAGGTTCGATTGGAAATACACACTTTCTTTCGATTCCATTTAACAGCCCTAACCCTGAAGGAGCTCTAACAGCTATCAATTATATGCTCTCTCCAGAAGCTCAGTTAGCCAAGCTTGAACCAGACTATTGGGGAGAAAACACTCCTATCAGTATGGATAAATTATCTAAAGATATGCGCGAGAAGTTCAAATCCGTCGAACGCGGGAAGAGCGTACTGAGCCAAGAAAAACTTGAAGAAAGCTTCCTTCCAGAATCAGAAGCGGGATATGTAGAATGGATCAAGGATCAGTGGTTTAATGAAGTTGTTCAGCAATAAATCTGTTTATCTATTAATCCCGGCCCTCTTATTTCTCATTCTGCCTATATACGGTTTCTTCGCGGCCATCATGCAGAGTTTGTCCGGAGGAGGAGGATGGACATTTGAATATTACAATAGTTTATTTGAATCCAGCCGCTTCCTTTCTTCGATTTGGTTCAGCATTCGAACAACTGTGATCGCAACGATTTTATCCTTAATCATTGGAGTTCTCATCACTCGTTCATTTTATCCTTACTTGGAACATCACGTCCCGAGATTGCTCGTGTGGCTTCCGATGCTTTTCCCTCATTTTGTGTGGGGCTACATGATTATTCTACTTCTATCTGAAACAGGGCTTGTTGCTCAAGTTCTTGTGGAGGCAGGAGTGATCCCGAACAGCAGCGCATTCCCTATTTGGACGAGGGACCCGCAAGGGATAGGGATTATCCTAACGTATGTATGGAAGGAAGTACCTTTTGTCATTCTTATGCTGCTGCCGGTTTATAGTTCTATTAAACCAGGCTACTACGACCTCGTGAAAACCCTCGGCGGAAGTAAAATGAGGCAGTTCACAGCAGTCGAGTGGCCAGCTGTTTTCCCTGTATTAGTGGAAACTGCATTGATTGTATTTTCTTTTACGGTCTCTGCCTATGAAGTCCCAGCCTTAATGGGCACCACTTTTCCAGAAATGATTTCAGTACTCAGCTATGAATGGTTTTATGGAAGTGGATGGGAAGACCGGCCGATGGCTTTTGCAGCAATGGTTAGCCTGAGTCTGTTCATTCTTGCGTTTTCCACAGCAGGTTTCTCTATACTTCAGAAAAAGCGCTGGCGAGCTATGAGAGGAAGATCTATATGAATGCTAAAAAACTCACCTTTATAGTGTCAGCTCTTTTGTTGTTTGTAATGCCCGTCCTGCTGCTTCTATTACAAAGTTTCAGCTCTCCCTGGCGCTTCCAGTCCGGAGAACCATTCCACTTTCAACTAGCGAGTTTTCAGGTATTATGGTCTGCAGCTAACCTGCTGGAAGCTACACTCTGGTCCGTCGTTGTCGGAGCAGGTGTACTTATTCTAAATATGATCGTGGGAATCTCTGCGGGTAAAGCGCTAGCCACGCTTTCGTTTAAAGGAAAACCGCTTTTGGAAGCCCTTTTCCTGTCTCCCGTTTTAATTCCAGTGCTTGCAGTCGCAATGGGACTTCATCTGTTCATGATTCAAGCAGGACTGGCTGATACAATGGCAGGAGTTATTCTTATTCATCTAGTTCCTACTATTCCTTACAGCATTCGGATTTTTCACAATTCGTACGCCCAGCTTGGGAATCATATGTTGGAACAACCACTCGTACTTGGTGCTGCACCGTTGCATCAATTATTCACTGTAGAACTTCCTTTAATGAAACCTGCGATTCGCAGCGTCACGTTCTTAACCATCGTTATCAGCTTAAGTCAATATGC
Organism: Halobacillus sp. K22; assembly: GCF_052246795.1. Taxonomy (NCBI): domain Bacteria; kingdom Bacillati; phylum Bacillota; class Bacilli; order Caryophanales; family Bacillaceae; genus Halobacillus; species Halobacillus sp. K22. The sequence continues at coordinate 44,460 of NZ_JBQQCN010000010.1, forward strand.
CATTACCTCTATCATCGGTGGCGGCAGGATCATTACCCTGCCTATGATTTTCTTTCCATTCCTTGATACAGCTAACACCTCGGTCATGGCCGCTTTTGCTGTCTGGTTTGCTATGATTCCACTAGCTATGTACATCATTGTTGAAGGTCTGATCCTTCTTCTGCCCTATTCTAGAATGCCCTGGAGGAATACACGATGAGTCACACACTGAACGTTCAGCATCTAAGCAAACAATTTAATCACGACCTCATCCTGTCTGACCTTACTTTTCAATTAGAAAAAGGAGAAATTCTAAGCATAGTGGGTCCTTCAGGAAGCGGAAAAACAACCCTGCTCCGTATCCTGGCTGGTCTGGAAACCCCTTCCCAAGGAAGTATTCATATGTATGGGAAAGAGATTACTTTCCAAAAAGCTAATCGCCGGGATATCAGTCTTGTCTTTCAGCAGCCTTTACTTTTTCCGCATATGACAGTCGAGGAAAATATCGCTTACGGTGCAAAGCTCGCAGGTAAGAAGGACAAAAACAAAATCACCCAATTGCTTGAAGCAACTGGGTTAGATCGATACAGGAAGTACTTCCCTGCCGAAATCTCCGGGGGCCAGCAGCAGCGTGTTGCTTTAGCCCGCGCTATGGCTACTGAACCTGAAATCATTTTATTTGATGAACCTTTCAGCAGCCTTGACCCTAAACTGCGTCATGAGATCAGATATTGGGTGAGAGATTTTTTAGTTGATCAATCTATAACAGGGGTTTTTGTAACGCATGATACGGAGGAAGCGATGATTATGGGGGACCGTCTGGCTCTCTTTCATGAAGGTACATTCCAGCAAATCGACAGGGCAGAAGCGATTCATGAAAACCCCGCCAATTCCTTTGTTGCTGATTTCTTAGGAGGTCATCTGGTCATTGACTCAAGACACTATGTTCCAGTCAAGGATTGTTCTCTCCATCCTATTAAAGAAGAAGAAATGCGTTCCTATGATGGGATCCTGCAGCACATTACGTTCCAAAACGGCCAGACGGTCGGTCATATATTATTAAAAGATCTAGGCCATAAGATTGTTCTTCCTCTCAGGGAACATGTATCCGCGGAAAAAATCACTCTATATATTAAAGAATCGAGTATCCGGAAGTTTGGAGGCGCGATAATATGAAATGGAAAAGCCTCCTACGGGCCCTGTTATTTGTCATTATTTTTATTGCTATTGCTTGGTTTATCCGGAAGCAATTTGATGTAACTGCGGATAGTATTCGTGGATACATTCTTTCTTTCGGTATTTATGGACCGATGCTGTTTATGGGGTTGTATGCGATAGGTCCGATCGTTGTATTTCCAACCTCCATCCTATCTTTAGCCGCTGCTTTTGCTTATGGTTTATGGCCAGGTATGTTATACATTGTGATTGGTGCTACTGCGGCTGGAATTACTGGTTACGTGATGGGACGGTTCTTCGGAGATTCAGTTTTGAAATTCCAAGAATCCAAATGGTCTGAAAAAATATATTACCGGATGAAAGAGCGGGGCTTATTATATGTATTTGTATTAAGACTCATCCCTATTGTAGGGTTTGACATCTTAAGTTACTTGGCAGGCGTCACACGTGTAAAGCTTCAATCTTTTATCATCGCTACCGTTTTCGGAATGCTCCCCGGAACATTCGCCTACAGCTTAGTCGGTACAAGCCTGGCAAGTGGAGACCGTCAGTTAATTTTCATCGCCTTAACTGTATTTGCTCTGATCTTTGCTCTGACTTTTTTATTCCGGAATAAGGTCAGGAGCTGGCTGAAGATATAATAAATAAGCGCCTCTTTATAAGAGACGCTTATTTATATTTAGCCATGAAATCTCTGTCTATTTTATTTTTTAACTTCCATGCCTGATGGCTGTGATGACTCAGCGGACCATAAACCATAAATCCTTGCTCTTTACCTGTTGATAAGATATAGAGGGCATTTTTTTGAGGGTCATACTCTTGGAGGGGTTGACCAGACAAGTATTGGCTTAGATTATTCCATAGCACAGGACCTTGCTTTACAGCATATACGCCGCTTTTCTGGAGCTCAGGGTACTCAGCCAGTGTGACGCAGTCTCCTGATCCAAAGATATAATCATACTCTTGAAACTGAAGTGTGTCCCTGACCAGCGCAAAACCTCTCTCATCTACTTCCACCCCCGAATGTTTAAAGATTGGCTCGGCAGAAGCTCCGCCCAGCCATAGGACACTGGTATGGCGAATCTTATTCCCTGAGTCCGTTACGATATAATTTTCGTGGATCTCCTTTACACTTTCATCCTCCCACACTTGAACCCCTTTTTTAGTAAGTAGTGATTTAAGCCGAGTGGAAACCAATTTCGGGAATTCGTTCATGACCTTTTCAGCAGTTACCAGCTTAACTTGGCCCGGGATTTGGTTCTTCTCTTTGTAGGTTTGAATCGAAAGGGCAAGTTCCGTTCCCGCAGCTCCTCCCCCTACAATTAATGGATGAGTGGTATTACGAATTTCTTCAATCTGAGAAATAAATTGATAATTTGGCTTGATGGTACGAGCAACCGTATCTTCAAAATCTTTTGGTAAACTTTGGGAACCAATGTCAAAGCTCACAACATCAAAGGGATAGACTGAGCCATCATGGCAAATTACTTTCTTTTGTTTAGGGCGTAAACTGACCGCTGTTTTTTCAATGAAATGTATACGCGCTTCTCTAGTGACCTTTTCCAAAGAAACTCGCGTTTCCTCAAGCGTGTACAGACCTTCGGTAAACCCGGAAAACATTCCAGAGTAATACTGATATCTGGATGAAGAAATCAGACACACTTCTACATTTGACCATGCTTCGCTTTTCAGCCTTCGTATGACTTCTAGATGAGCGTGGCCTGCCCCTACTAATAACAATCGTTTTGACATTACAGGACCCCCCTTTATACAAAACGTCCACATGGCATAGACCATGTGGACGTTTACTTTAAAGACTTGTTTGCAAAAACTCTTCTACTTCTTCAGGGGTTTTTGCATTTGCACTATGCAAATGGGCGATCTTTTCACCTTGCTTAAAAATCAGCAAACTAGGAATACCCATAACCTCATACTTCTCTGCAACTTCAGGAATTTCGTCGCGATTAACGTCGTACCAATGGTACTGGTTGTATTCCTCTAAAACTTCCCCGATAAACATATCCATTCGACGACAATCCGGACACCAGTCTGCTTGGAATTTAATAATAACCGGCTGCTCGCTCTCGATTGTTTCGTTGAATTTCTCTATTGTATGAATTGATTCCATGCTCACCATTCTCCTTTTTTAAACAGATTCTTATCCATATGATAATGGGTAAGAGTGCTTTTGTCTTATGATTTGCTTATTTGTATTCCACTCGCCCCAGCAGCCATGCAGCCAAGAGACCTCCAAGGAAGGTAAGGACACTTACTATCCACATTCCTGCGCCTCCTGGTACACCTGGAAAAATAACAAAGACGGACCCAATGACTAAACCAATGATCAGTGCGAAGGTGCCTGAAGTATAATTCTCTAAAAAGAATTTAACAATTTTACTCATAACGACAATACCAAACACAATTCCTAATCCGACCACTGCAATAATATCAAATTTCAAATCTGATACTCCGCCGACTACAGTTGAATAAACCCCAATAATTAATAATATGAATGAACCGCTGATACCTGGAAGAATCATAGCACTGCTCGCAATCCAGCCTGAAAAGAACAAAAGAACATAGGTGGAAAGCGTTAGGTTCTGCATAGGTTCCGTTTCATTCGTCTGGAAAAAAGCCATCGACGCCACGAGTACTGCGCCAATGAGTAAGATCAGATAATGGTTCGCTTTAAATTTATGCTTCACATCCGCTTTATGTGTTAAGTAAGGCAGGACCCCTATAATTAATCCCAGGAAAAAAAACTGAGTAGGACCAGGGTAATGTTCAAATAACCACTCTATTAACTTTGCCAGCAGCAGAATAGACGTAATAACCCCTATTCCCAACGGTAGTAAAAATTTAAGATGTTTTTTCCATTCCTTTGTAAAGAAACCGTTGATCGCTTCAATCAATCGGTCATAGATACCTAAAACCACCGCAATTGTACCACCGCTTACGCCAGGGACTACGTCACTTGCTCCCATAAGCATACCGCGGTAGATATTTCTCCACTCCCACATGTGCAATACTCCTTTTTAATGAAATCAAAGTGTTACTTATTTTACTCTACTAATCTATGAGTTTATGATCCTTTTTAAATGTATCCTAAAAACTACCTTCAATCAATCATTCTTATTACATAAATAAAGGGCCGGAGGAGTTCCGGGCCCTTTACTATTTTGTAATCAAGCAGATGTTCTTTCTTGAGATTCTCTCTGATCCTTTTCAATAGCGGCTTTATCAGCGCGCAATGCTTTGTAAAGTGAGAAAACCATGAGAACCATAATAAATGAGAATGGAAAGGCAGCCGATATCAGGGCATTTTGCAAGGCTTGCAGTCCTCCGGAATACAACAGCACGGCTGCCATGGAAGACTGAATAATCCCCCAGGCGAACTTAACCATGGTCGGCGGTGTTAATGAACCATTCGTTGTCTGCATGCCTAATACGAATGTAGCCGAATCAGCAGATGTAATAAAGAAAGTCCCTATCAGAATCATCGCAATGATGGACATAATCAATCCTAAGGGATAGTTATCGAAAGTACCAAAGAGAGTCTGCTCAGTAACTAGTTCCGATAGATTCGCTTCGCCGCCCTGCTGAACTTTAATAGCAGAAGAACCAAACGTAGAGAACCATAGAAAGCCTATGACGGAAGGTACTAATAAAACCCCGGAAAGGAACTCTCGAATTGTACGTCCTTTGGAGACACGGGCGATAAATATACCGACGAATGGAGACCACGCAATCCACCAGGCCCAATAGAAAACAGTCCAGCTGTTGATCCAGGAACGGTTCTCTTCACTATTCGGAGCTAGTCTGAAACTCATGGATGGCAGGTTTTGCAAATAAGCTCCAAACGTATCCGTAAACATATTCATAATGAACAAAGTAGGACCAATGACAAGCATCATAACTAGTAGAAGTAAAGCTAAGACCATATTGGTATTACTTAAGTACTTAATTCCTTTACTAAGACCAGTGTAAGCTGACATCATAAACAATACTGTTACAACACCGATGATAATTAGCTGCACCACAAACGAATCTTGAATAGGCGTGAGGAAGGTTAGTCCTCCGTTAATTTGTGCAGCACCGAAACCTAAGGTCGTAGCCACACCTACAATAGTGGCAAATACAGCAACCACATCAACCGCTTTACCCCATGGACCTTTCATCTTATCTCCAAATAAAGGTTCCAACGTGGCACTAACGAGAGCCGGTGCTCCCCGGCGGAATTTAAAGTAAGCGAGTACTAAAGCAACAATTGCATAGATCCCCCAGGCGTGAACTCCCCAGTGAAAATACACGAACCTCATCGCTTCGTTCAGCGCTTCAGGCGTTCCTGTTTCTGCTGTCGGGGCATTCTTTGAGTAAAAGTAAATCGGTTCGGCAGCCCCCCAGAAAACAAGACCAATTCCCATACCTGCGCTGAATAACATCGCAAACCATGTGGCATAGTTGTAGTCTGGCGTGTCCGTAGATTTACCCAGTTTAATTTTCCCGTATGGACTGAAAATCATATAGATACAGAAAATAACGAAACCAGTAACAATTAGCAGGTAATACCAGCCAAAATGAACAGAAATAAATGACTGAATGGAACCTGTAATACTCTCCAGGTTTTCAGGTGCAACAGCCCCCCAAATAACTGAAAATAAGGCGATGGCTAGAGTGATCCAAAAAACCGACGTAACTTTTTTCATCATCTTCTCCTTTCTGGTGCTTAACTTATTTACAATCGATAGACAATTGTGAGAGACAATTGCGAGGGAATGGAAAATGTGGGTTAATAAACAGTTACCCCATCCTCGAATTTGTAAACAATTTGTCTAAAAACTGTAAAATATGTCGAAAACCAGTAAAGGGTACGCCTCAGTATGGACGTGGAAACTGAATGGTTTTATTACAAGCTGATGCTAATTTTTGAGCCTGCTTATCAAAGTATTCAAAATCCAGTTGATCCATACTCTTTGTGTCTACAGCTTTCATCATATATCGGCCAAATCTCCACACATCTTCTTTAATTTGATTATCATGAACCACAGAAATCTTATAAAGAGCTTCAATAACGCCGTTCATGACAGAAAAATCATGGCTTCCATAAATCCGCATCTGGTAGAAGCTAGTATATAGATAATCGTGAAATTCCCTTGGCTCAACCTTCAGCCTGAGGCTGTTGTTATCATCTGCATAATACCGGATCGGCTCATAAACTGAACCTAATTCAGCAAGCAGCGATCCTATTCGGTTAATGCAATTAACCGCTGTATGAGGGTCATTGATACTAGGGGATATCGCTTTGACAGCAATTTCAACGAGCTTCTGAATCGAAAACTCAATGTCCTGTATATCTGTTCGCTCATTTCCGACTATTATATACTGGAGCGCTTCCTCGGGTTTAATTTCTTCCGAGCCGTTCACTTTCCAATAATAAAATAAAGGCATCCCCTTCTGAACGTAATCTCCAATTAATGTGTTGGCTTCAATAAATAAATCATTTTTGACAGCCCACTGGATAAATAATCCCATCTGCATTCCTTGAAGGTAACCAGATTGATTGGCAAAAATGACACCTTGACTGTTTTGCTTCAAGCTTTCCAGATCTTTTTCATCCCACTCTGTCGTTTCATTGTAGCTCTTTTCCTTAAACGTATTAGCAATTACCTTCGAAGTGGTCTGACGGATATCACCAATTAGATTGTTCACTTGTAAAAAGCGGGAAGAATGGTGAATAAATAATATGAAAAATCCTAAACAAATGATGGATACAACGACTGTTAAAAAGGGACTGACCAGACCTTTCTTCTGGGTGCCCCCAAGCAATAATAAATTTACAAGAGCAAAGATAAATCCAAATGAGTAAACACCCAACACATGCTGGGTTACGCGGCTTTTCATAAAATCCTGTAAAGTACGCGGAGAAAATTGTGTGGAATATGTAGTCAATACCACCATAATAGTTGAAAAACTAATCGTCGTCATTGTTAATATCGATGTAATCAGCGATCCATACAGGGTTGTTGCCACACTTTTTTCAGTTAAAAATATTTTAGGCATATTTTCCTGGACTTGCGGAACGATCCATAAGTCGATAAAACTTATGAGGATAACTGAAATGATAGATAAAAGGCTGTAAAGAGTTGGCAAAAACCAAAAGCTGTCGCGTACTTTAACCCAAATCTTTTCTCTGTTCATTAACTTCCCTCCCCTTTCTTATTTTACGGACTTCCCCACCATACCATTTAAATCAGGGAAAGCTTAAGAATTTACTTTAAAATAATAATTTTTCTAACCATATGTGATTAGGCTGGTGGTGCATCAGGCTCTGCTTGAGCCATTCCTTTTGACGCTCATTTAAGTGAGGAAATATAAAATGAAAATCCTGGTTATCCTTTTCACTGCTATGCTTCGCTTTGTATAGTAGAACAATCTCCGGATTCAAGTAAGGGATTCCCTGCTCAGAGCAGAGATTCATGTGGCTAAGCGGGAATTTAATATTGCTATCACGTCGGAAATGCCAGTGCTCTCTCTTTCTTTCGTTTAACAAGAATTCTATATGTTCCCCAGAATGGTTCGTTGAATGAATTTCGTGAACGGGGGTATTCAACCAAACCCCTTCCCTCCAATTTATTCCACTTCCTTCTTTGATATACTGCACTTTCCAGTCCTTCAAGAGTGAACGTAAAAGATGCTGCTCATCTCGCAATACAGCCACACCAATATCCCCATGCTCTCTTATTTCTTCACCTCTATGGAGGTCAATCGCCCACCCGCCAGCTATCCACCAGTGTCCGGGATAGTTTTTCATAAATTCTTTTATTTGCACACATGGTTCAAACAATTAGAATACCTCCTTCTAAATTAATTTTCTTGAAAATAGCTGACTTAAAAGATTTAAAATAAAATTCAATGTTTTTTGACAAATCCAATATTTAGTCGAATAATGAGGCATAGGAGGTGGGATATGTTAACAGGACACTTAGTAGATTTGAAACCTGTGTCTCGCAAGGATTTGGAGAATCTTTATACATGGAACAATGATGAGACCCTTACTTTTCTAAGTTCAGGAAGTGAATCATCCACCCAGAATAATAACCCTCTGGAAGCTCTTCAAGCCCAATATGAGAAGAATCTGAATTCACACCGCTTATGGGAACATGGAAGTGTTTTTATCGTTTATACGAAGGCAACTCAAGAACCTATCGGCAAATGTGATTATCGCAATTTAAACCCCGTTACAAGAACGGCTGAAATTGGACTCACGATTGGTGAACGGGATTATTGGGGCCGTGGATATGGCAGAGATATTATTTACACTTTGCTCAATCACCTATTTTATACCCTTAATTTAGAAAGAGTACAGCTGGATACCTGGAGCGGAAATCATCAGGCCATCCGTTTATACGAAAAAGCTGGATTTCAACTGGAAGGCCGCCTGCGCAGAAATGAATTTGTACAAGGCAGCTATTATGACACCATTCTAATGGGGATATTGAAAAGTGAATTTGAAGCCAACACCCATTAAAAACAAGAGAAACACTTGTACATATATCCTATTACATGTTTTTTTTGGGAAATTTAAGGGAATAAACTCATCAATATTATTTGACTCATTTTTTATCAAAATTATGTTCCAAGAAAGGAGTCAGTATGAAAAACCCAGTATTTTTTATTTCGGCTTCTGCGATCGCTGTATTAGTAGTCATCGGCGCCGTCAATCCTGAAGGGTTTGGTACTGTAGCCACAAAGCTATTTAATTTCACAACGATAAACTTCGGTTGGTTTTACCTCATCTCTGTATTCGGTTTCGTTATTTTCTTAGGTGCATTAGCACTCAGTAAGTATGGGAAAATTAAAATCGGCCCCCCGGATTCTGAACCAGAATATCCTTTTTTCACTTGGATTGGCATGCTTTTCTCAGCAGGATTTGGAGCAGGCTTAGTTTTTTGGGGCGTAGCCGAACCAATGAGCCATTTTTTCGAGACACCTTTCAGTGCGATTGATGCACAAACCGAAGAAGCTGCCCGGGTTTCGATGGGGTATTCATTTTTTCACTGGGGTATCAATCAATGGTCCGTTTTCGCTATTGTCGGCCTATTGGTCGGATTTTTACAGTTCAGGCAAAATAAGAGCGGTTTGATTTCCACCGCCCTTGAACCAGTGCTGGGCAAAAATAAAGGTGTTAAGACCTTTATTGACTCCCTTGCTGTGATTGCCACTGTTATGGGTATCGCCACCTCACTCGGACTTGGCATTCTGCAAATGAACGGTGGTCTAAAAGCCGTATTCAATGTGCCAAATAACACGACGATCCAGCTTGCCATTACCGCTGTACTTCTCGTCCTTTATTTAGCCTCTTCCAGTACAGGGTTAAATAAAGGAATTAAGTGGCTAAGTAACGTGAACCTCGGTTTATGTATGGTTTTATTAGCTTTCGTATTCATAGCAGGACCTACAGTATTTATACTTAATACCTTCACGTTAGGACTTGGAGATTATATTACTAACTTTGTCGGCTACAGCCTCCGTCTCACTCCTTATGAAGATGGAGGGGGGAGCTGGCTGAGGGAATGGACGATCTTCTACTGGGCCTGGGTCATTGCCTGGTCCCCTTTCGTCGGAACCTTCGTAGCTCGTGTATCAAGAGGCAGATCCATCCGTGAGTTTGTTTTTGGAGTACTTATTGTTCCGCCATTAATTGCATGCTTGTGGATTGCCACGTTTGGAGGCACAGCCTTAAACAGTGATTTGAATAACGGAACAAAAATAGCTGAAGCGGTTAATAATGACGTAACTTTAGCTTTATTTGAAACCTACCAGCACCTGCCTATGACAGGAGTACTATCTATTTTATCCATCTTATTAATTGCAACATTTTTAATTACCTCAGCGGACTCCGCTACTTACATTCTAGCCAGTATGACGACTAATGGGAGCTTAACCCCTCCACTTTTTGTGAAAATTGTTTGGGGAGTTCTAATGGCAGCCATTGCTGGAGTTCTGCTGTTAGCAGGAGGGCTAAATGCCTTGCAGACTGCTTCCCTTGTTTCTGCTTTACCGTTTACCATAGTGATCATACTCTTCGTCTATGCATTTACGAAGATGATTAGAAAAGAAGAGCCCGCTAAGCCAAAATTCGAACAGCACCGCAAGGCCAAATAATGAAAAAGCTGCCTCTCTAATAGGGAGGCAGCTTTTTCAGCTTTTTCATTTTTATTCACAAATTCCTTATCCCATCCCTAAGTCTCCAGGGTCATGGGCTTTAAATTTATCCATGGTGACTTCCATACTTTGATAAGGTTTGGCGTCTTTCTCCTTATCAAATGCAAAAGATGCTGACTTAAATGTTCCTGTTACCAACACGAAACCTAATAGTAATACAGTTAGCCATCTTTTCATTTTCGTATGCCTCCCTATGTTTTTATAAACGCTTCAAATAGTGTTTAGGTAAAATCGCAAAGAACTGGTCTCCGAGTTCATGAATGAATCGATGATGGGCATTTTCCAGCAGGTGAGCGTTCTTACTCGCTGCTCCCATATAACACTCTTGAAACGGCGTCCATCTTTCCAGATTTTCCAGAATTCTTATCGCTTTAGTAAAGTCTCTGTCTGCTATTGCTAGATGAGCCGTTTCTACAGGGTCAGGGGTTGTCACCTTCTCTGTTTGAAGATGATAGGCCGCAATAAAAGGAATAGTATGGATTTTGATAATTTCTGCAAACCGTTCTAAACTATACTTTTCTGCTACTTCACATGCTTTCACAGCTTGTTCCATGGATGTTTGATAGTCAGTAAATACATTGCATAGCGCCAGATTGTGATAAACCCTGCATATTTTTTTCGGCGATAATTCTGTATTGGTAATTTTATAAGCATATTTTTTTGCAAGAAGCGGGTTGTTCGTTTTCCAGTAATGCTGGAATAATAATTCATTATACCTGATCTTCATATAGTAAAGAGTCAGCGGTTCGTTAACAGCATTCATAGCTTCGTCAATTTGCTCCAGGTACTTATCAAGACCCGTGTACTCTTTCAAATCATAATAATGATAGATAATTGTAAAAAGGTGTAAGCATTGCAGAGATGGATGGAGGAATTCTTCTTGTTGCAAAGACTGTGATTGTACTTTAGATGGTTTGCTATTCAGCCTTTCTAATAGAAGCCTATATAGATAAATGAGCCGGGAATCTAAGTTATTTGTGTGGATGAGGATATCTACTTCCTTAAAAAAATCGTTCATATAAAGAAATTCAAGATAAGCAATTTGGTCCTCTAACTTTTCAGGGGGATGAGTCAAGCAATACTGGCTTGCGTGCAGGATAGCTTCTTGTTTTGACAGCGTTTTTAATAGGGGGATATATATTTCATATAAGGATGAGGTATAGTTTAATTGTAATTGATGCAATGGACTAGGTTCAATAACCTGGTAACTGACCATCCAGCTTCATCCCTTTCTCATTACCTATTTTCCATTTTATTGCATTTTATAGGTGAAGTCTAGCAATATATCAGATTATTTTGTAAATTAAATGTGAAATTTTCTAGATTTAGTGTCTTTTATCGGTGTCTTTTATCGTCATATTCATATGAATATGACGATAAATTTAGATCTATTTATTATGAATTTTTATCGGTAACTCAATTAAAATATTAAATTTATGTACCAAACATTCCATAATACTAAGCTGTAAACTACTGCTTTCTCTATTACCGAGCCTGTTTTAAACGTAATGAAGAATCGTTTGTGTTTTTTGGAAAAAGGATAAATAAGAGGAATTCCTTTCTTTGTTACATAATCTGCTGATAAGTGTGAGATAACTCCGATAATCAGCCCTGATAAATAAAACCACGGTACGTTCAACCATTTTTCAATAAACAAGCTATATCCAACTAGCATTCCTACAAATAGTAGAGAATGAGTCATTTTGCGATGGCCTCTAATCATGAACAGGATAGGCAGTAAAAGCATAAGAAAAACCTTCAGCTCTTCCCTGTATAGATCAAGATATCGTGGCGCAAATAAATAAATTAAAAATGTAAGAATGAAAAGTGTAAGCAGTCCTCTCCAAAACTTATGGCCCAGTCTAGAGTTAGGCATATCAATATCAGGTAAAAGGGATCCGAACAAAACAAATCCTAAGAAAAAAACGGCTGATAATGGTTCACTAGAGTAAGGGTTAAGCTGCGGAATTAAAGTTAAGGCTCCTACTCCAAATGTTATTCCAACGACTTGATGTCCTGTTGCCATCATGATGTTTCAAGTCCTTTCCATCTTTCCTTTTTTCATTAGCTCTATTAAACCTCCGTGTAGATTTTCCAGTAAAGCTCCCGTTACTGGAAGACTCAGTTTCGAGATATTTTGAGAGAGGGAAGGTCCTGCGGGGGACGATTCCGGACCTTGCCGAATTAGAAACTCGAAACCACTTTAGACATCAAATGTGATCATGAGGCTATTCTTATGCTATATAACGATGTGAAATAGCCTGTCATAAAAGCATTTAGGACCAATATGATGGAGAGCATTAGCTCTTATAAAAGTGTCCGTTATTCTCACTTGGTTGGGTTGGTGGGGAAATAGCGAGACTCCCATGGGAGAAGGAACTAGGAGAGATCCCGCAGGGAGTGTAACGAGCGAGGAAGCTCACCGTTCCCCCATAGGAAAGCGAGTTATTTCCCCACCAATTAACGTAACGGACCCAGATATCTCGAATCCGAGTCTTCAACTAAACGGCCCTATAGTTTAAGAACTTTTATAGAAATGAACAACAACGTTTAATAGAAATTTCCCGTATAAATAAACCCACACTCATTCATGTGGGTTGTTTTAGTTGCTTAGCAATCCTTTTCGGGTAAACCGACCATCTGAAACTTAGGGCCCTCCATCGTTTGTTTCCCTTCGATGGTTAGCTCTGTTGTTAAATGTTCGATTCGTTTATCAATAGCTACAGGAATAGCGTTCAAATGATACAGCTCATCATCTGCTTCAGGTTCACCTATTGTCATTCCGATGTCAGGCTCGCCACAGCCATATCCCGCAAAGTACAAACGTAAACAGGCCGCCTCTTCTTCTTCGAGGATCTGAAGCAACAAATCTCTAGCCCCATCTGTTATTTTCATATAAAGACATCTCCTTCGACTATAAAATACCATAAACGTGCCCCACATATGAATCGAAAACGCTTATAGACCATCTATAAGTTTAAGTTTGTACTTTAACCCACAAAAAAACACCTCCAGAGTATTCTGGAGGTGTTTCTATTGGTTTATTACACGGCCTTAGTATTAATTTCTACATTAATGTTGCCGCTTGTTGCTTTAGAATAAGGGCATACTTTGTGTGCTTCCTGAGTAAGTTCCTCTGCTTCTTCCTGAGAAACACCTTTAACTTGCACGTTCAGAACCACACCTATTTTAAAACCATTATCTGCTTCATCTTTTAGTAAACTCACATCAGCAGTGACTTCAGAATCGATATCTTTCTTCTTCTTGCTCGCAACTAGGTTTAGAGCGCCATCATAACAAGCGGAATAAGTAGCTGCAAATAGCTGTTCAGGATTGGATCCTTTTTCATCACTTTCACCAGGCATTACGAGGTTGAGATCGATTAAACCATCACCAGATTTAACTTGTCCATTACGTCCGCCTTGCGCTGTTGCATGAGAAGTAAACATTACGTTACTCAATATCATCACTCCTTAGTTTTGTATTATAATCATTCACAACATAGGTTTACCTCAAATTCAACCAATCTAAACCTCGCTACCCTATCCAATCCTAAACTCTTCTTTTAAAGATAGCGGAGCAGTCTTAACCATCCATTGCGTTATATATGTGAACACTGTTAAATCATCAAATAAACCGAATACAACTAGAAAATCAGGAATCACATCCCATGGAAAGAGTATATAACCAAAGAGAAACAATACCGAAAACCACTTTTTTCTTGCACTTACTTCTTTCGAACGAAAAAATCGCAGCATAAACGGAACTGATTTCCTTATATTAAAAACAAATTTAATTCTGCGCCATAATCTGAGCATCAGTTTCCTCCTTTCCCCTGCCTATTTCTATACCCTGAAGGTACTGCTTTCTACTCATTCAGTCACAATTGCTTAATTAAAACGTATGCTTTAACATAAAAAGAAAAGTTCCTGCTTTTGGTTGTAATCGTTACATAAATACCTGCTACAACCATTTTTATAAAGAATGCCGGAAGAGATAAAGGGGAGAAGTCTTTAATGAAAATCCTGTTACTGAATGGTACCATTGTCGGAAAGAAAACGAGAACACTGCTTGACGAAATTGACAAATACATTCAAATGCTGCCGGAATCCCATGAAACTAAGATCATTGACTTAGAAAATTACGACCTTCAGTTTGTAGATGGTCGCCCGACTAACGAATATAATGAAGACATGCAGCAGCTCATTAAAGAAGTAGAGAATGCAAACGCTTATGTAATTGCGTCTCCTATTTTCCAAGGGTCAATCCCCGGAACTTTAAAAAATTTATTTGATGCTGTATCTCCGCTTGCTATGCGATATAAACCCGTATCTATTGTAGCTAATGGCGGAACCCTTCAGCATCACTTGGTTATCGAAAATCAGCTAAAGCCGATACTAAATTACTTCAGGTGCATGGTTACACCGAATTATGTCTACACTCATACGAATCACTTCTCTACTCAAGGAGAACTGATTGATGAAGACGTACGAAATCGCCTTCAAGAGATGATTAAAGTCTTCAATCAGTACATGCAGATGAGTCAAGAGATTGAATTAGATAAGTAAAAGCCTTGCCACTATAAGTGGCAAGGCTTTTACACATGAGATAATACTTTACTTACATAACTTTGGGTTTCCTGGAATGGTGGAACCCCTCCATATTTATCTACATTTCCCGGGCCAGCGTTATAAGCAGCCAGCGCTAATCTGGAATCTCCTTCATAACGATCGAGCATCTGTTTTAAATACTTCGTTCCGCCCATCACATTTTCTTCAGGATTAAATGGGTCTTTAACCCCCAGTCCTTCGGCCGTTGAAGGCATTAGCTGCATAAGCCCCTGCGCTCCGGCGTGGCTGACCGCATCTGCATTATAATTGGATTCAGCCTGAACTACTGAGCGAATCAAATTTTCATCTATCCCATAGTGTTGAGAAGCTTTTTTGATAATTTGCTCAATATCCAGATCTTTCACCTTTGTTTTATCTGTTTCCTTTACTTCTCTCGATTCTTCCGGGTTATTTATTTTTCCTGCTTCCCGATGATTATCATATACAGGGGCCTCTTGAGATTCTTTATTATATTCCATATATATAGGCTGGACCTGAAATGTAGTGAAGCTGGTTATTCTCGATTGCGGCTGTACAGCACTTGTGGTCGGAGGCTGCGAGAAGGCTGCTTCCAATAAGTTTTGGAAGTTCGTTTCTCGACCGCTGTCATTATTGCTTTGATTAACTTTTGAATAAAGGCTCATCATAGACATAGTCTGCATTTGAATCAAAAAATTCAAGCTGCCAAAATTCATTCATCCACCTCATTGTACTTTAGTGACTAAAGTTTACCTCATCCTTCCATTCTCTACAATAAAATTCGTCAAAATAATACCTTATTTTCCAATTGAACCCAAAAGTTGAGAAAATGTAATCGAAAAAACACCAATGATTTAAAGTTTTTACACGGCTTTTTCCCAAAGCAGCAGGAAGGCTATCAATGGTACAATAATATTATCAAAAGAGATGATTAACTATTTCATTCCCTCGAAAATAGTTATTTTATAAAGATTTATGGTCTATAGTGATGACTTTTCCGTTTTACTGGCCTTATATCTGTCCTCTCTTTTGTCTCTTACGTCGAATCACCCTATCTATTTTTCCCCGCCAGGAAAAATAGACCTGTAGCTTTCATGGCATGTCTCCCTTCATTTAGAAGCGCACTGCCATGCCCCTCTTTGACATACAAAGAGGGGTCTTTTTTTGTTCATATTACGCTCCTGGTCGTCATTATTACTCATAACCCCAGCTTGTCCACCAAACTCCCTTACTGTGTAACAAAAAATTTTCAACGTTCAGAAATATTAGCCGTTGACAGCACATATAGTGTTAGTAAAGGAGGGGTGCAAAATGGTTGGATTTAATTTTGATAATTCGTTCTTTAATTACTTAGCGGCAGTAGTAGCGAGCTTCTTTTTACTCTGGCTGTCTGAATTTGGATCAATAGCAGACAATGAATTTTTTTCAGCATTGTTCTTCTATGTGGGTGCAATTGGCATGGCCTTATTCTCATTCGTAATAATATTCTTATCACTTTTCAATCTCTTCTCCAGACAATAAAAAGTACCACAAAACTATAAAAAGCTGTCTCAGTAAATTCTGAGACAGCTTTTCTTCATTCATTCTACGATCACATCGATATGTGATGGCTTAACATGAATCGAAACGGGAAGGGAATCCCCTTCTTCTCCGTCTACATTGGTAACCAGGTTTTCAGAAGACGTAATCTCCAGGTTCTGGGCAGTGAAGTACTCTACGTCACTCTGATCTTTAAGATTTCCTCTCAGAATAGACGATACAATAGTAGCCAGCCGGACAAGATTTACATTTTTTATTACGTAACAATGTAAAAGTCCATCATTTACTTCTGCCTGTGGTGAAAGATTTTCTAATCCTCCAGTTGAATTCGTTAAGGCAGCGAGGAAAAGAAAAGATTCGCCTTCCCAAGTTTTATCTCCATATTCGATCCTTAAAGGATAGCCCGTGTCGCCAGCCAGGGTTTTTAACCCCTCCATGACATAAGCCAGCGGCCCGAATTTGGTTTTTTGTTCTGGACTGACTTCATAAGTAGCTTCGGCCAGAGCCCCTATTGCTACAATATTCACGAAATAACGGTCGTTAAATCGGCCAATGTCTACTTTCTTTGAATGATCCGAGCGGAGCACATCTACGGCTTTTTTGGGCTCTAAAGGAATATTAAGAGCTCTGGCGAAATCATTTACGGTCCCGAGCGGTATGATGCCAAGTAACGGACGATGTGTTTGATCCACCATTCCGTTAATCGTTTCATTCAAGGTGCCGTCTCCGCCTAGAGAAACCACTAAATCAAATTCATCCTTACAAGCATTTTGACAATATTTCATGGCATCGAATTCTTTTTCCGTTTGAGATACTTTAACTTCATATCCTTTATCCTTTAAGATCGCTTTGATTTCTTCTACATAATCTACTGCTTCTTCTTTTCCGGATGAAGGATTGACAATCAGCATTGCTCTCATCATTTGTATCCCCCTCTCTATTCACCTGGCTTGTTTATTCCTTATATTTCAGAGGAAGAAACAATGAAAAATCACAACTTTGATTGGTCATTGTTATTCACTATTTTTTCCAAACCACGTGGTATTCTGGAGTATCTTTAATCACCTGATGGGCGAATGAACAAACAGGGTCAATCTTCAGTTTGTTTTCTCTTGCATAGTTAACGGCATGATCTACTAAGTCACTTCCCAGACCGTTCTCTCGTTCGGAAGGTACCACAACCGTGCTTAAAATTTTCATAGTATCTCCATGTTCTTCGAAATCCAGATGAGCATCGGGCTCCCCCTGAGCTCCTATATAAAATCTTCCTTGATCATTTTGTATAGCTTTACTCATATTATCTACCTCTCCTTTCAATTATCCTACAACAACCATACCCTGAATAAGGAAGAGATATTCACCTAATCCCTTTTGATTAATAAAAATAAGACGCTTAGTGCCGGTTTGAACCTTTAAAGAAATGCACAGCTAAATCATAGCGCTTATTACTACAGATAAGCTCCCGTTTGTGGAAGACTCAGTTTCGAGATAAATGGGCCCGTTACTCTAGATGGAAAAGGGTTGGTGGGGAAATAACTCGCTTTCCTATGGGGGAACGGTGAGCTTCCTCGCTCGTTTCACTCCCTGCGGGATCTCACCTGATTCCTTCTCCCATGGGAGTCTCGCCATTTCCCCACCAACCCAGCGACGGAAGATTAACGAACCCTTCCAAGAAAGTGAATGTTCTCCTTCTAAATAGGTCCTAAATGCTTCTATGACAAGCTTTTCCACATCGTGCTAGCATGAAAATAAAATCTTTATTCTATGCTTTTTCCCCCAAGCAGACCGTGTGTTAAGTGGTTTCGAGTTGCTGTTTCGGCTAGGTCCGGAGGGGGACTATGTAGACTCCTGTGGGATGAACATGATCGGTGAGACCCCGGAAAGCTTTAGCTTGAGGAGGCTCAGCACATGCCCACGGAAAGCGAAATCGTCCCCCGCAGGACCTTCCGCTCAACAAATATCTCGAATTCGAGTCTTCCACAATCCGGCCCTATAGTGTAAGAGTTTTTTATTAAACTCAACACCTAGTTAAGGGAAACGGGAGAAGCCTCATGGAACAGATACTCCGGAATAGCTTGCAGGCTTAGTAAAGTGAAGTTTGAGACATATAAAAACACCCACCAGATCTCTCTGGTGGATGTTTCATGTGTATGATCAGGCTGTTGGTTTTAAATCTTCTTCTAATGGAATATCCTTGCTTAAGCCACGACGGGCGGCAATGAAAAAGGCTGTGACAATGGCTACGGTAATTATAGCTGCTAATAGATAGGATACATTCAAAGGAAGATTGAATCCAATCGGAGCGTTAATGATGTACGTAAAGGTTGCCATAGTCATGAAGGTCGCAGGAATAGCGGCAATAAAGTAATTTTTGCGTGATAGAAACAGGTACATCGCACCTACCCATAAGGCAATAACGGCTGTCGACTGGTTCGCCCAGGAGAAATATCTCCATAACAGCGTGAAATCTATACGAGTCAGCGCAAATGAAATGACGAACATCGGAACAGCAATCCAAACGCGGCTCATAATTTTCTTCTGGGATACTTTGATATAGTCAGCAATAATCATGCGGGCACTGCGGAAAGCTGTATCACCCGAGGTGATGGGCAGAATAATAACACCAAGGATAGCAAGAGTGCCTCCCACGGCTCCAAGCATGGCAACAGAAACTTCACTAACAACCGCTGCCGGTCCTCCGCTTGCCAATACTTCGTTCAGACCAGCCGAACCGTTGAACAAGCTCATAGCTGCGGCTGCCCAGATCATTGCAATAACCCCTTCAGCAATCATCATGCCATAAAAAATGCGGCGTCCTTGTTTTTCTTGCTGAGTCGTGCGTGAAATAATTGGCGTTTGTGTAGCATGGAACCCTGACAGGGCACCACATGAAATGGTTAAGAATAATAAAGGAAAGATCGGTGCATTATCCGGGTGCATATTGGTTAAAGTCAGTTCAGGTACTGGTGCTCCTGTAACAACCAGTGATACTCCTACACCGATAGCACTGATTAGTAGTAATGCTCCAAAAATTGGGTAGAAACGCCCAATAATTTTATCGATTGGCAACATGGTTGCTAATAAGTAATAAGCAAAAATAGCAAGTAGAATAATCGGCAGACTCAGCCAGCTGCTTGTCATATTGTGAAGCAAATCAGCTGGAGCCGTTACGAATACGGTCCCGACTAGAAGTAATAGTAAAATAGAAAATGCATTGACCACGTGTTTCATTACTTTCCCAAGGAATTTACCAGCCAGTTCTGGTAAATGAGCTCCCCTGTTTCGGATTGAAATCATCCCAGTAAGATAGTCATGAACTGCTCCGGCAAATATGGCTCCAAGTACAATCCAAAGAAAAGCCACAGGGCCGTACAGTGCTCCTAGAATTGGACCGAAAATGGGCCCTACCCCAGCAATATTTAATAATTGTATCAAAGCATTTTTCTTCTGGCCCATCGGTAGATAATCCACACCATCACTGTGAGAATAAGCCGGTGTCGTTCTTTCTTTATTTACCCCAAATATTTTTTCAACATATTTCCCATAAGTGAAATAACCAATGATTAAAAGTCCAATACTTACTAAAAACGTAATCACAAAAGTTTCCTCCCTCGTTCTATCTTTGTAATCGCTTACAAAAATAATAACAAGATAACGCTTATACCAGGAGGTTTTTGATTAACATGTCGAAAATTCAGGTTAACATGTAAAAAAACCGGTCTAAAATACAGACCGGTTTTAAAGCTCTAACTGTTTTCTTAACTCTTTAACATAATTGCGGCTGACCGAAAGCTGCTCCTCTCGGCCCCGAAGCTCTAATTGATAAGCACCATTAAACCAGGGAGTCAGCCGGTCCACGTAGTCTAAATTTACAAGATAACTTTTATGAATACGAAAAAATGAAAACCCTCTTAGACGATGTTCCACTTCCTTCAATGGCGACCTTGTTTCATAGGTATGGGTTTTCCCTACAATCTTAGTCCACCGTTCTTCTCGATATACGTAAATAACGTCCTCAGGATTAAGGTAATGAATATTGTCCTCCCCTTCTACAGCGAGCTTTGAAGGTGTCTGTACTGGAGCTTGAGGGACCTCCTTTTGTGGAGCGAACCTTTGCTCTAATTTTGTTACTGCATCTCTCAGCTCCGCTTCATCAAAAGGTTTGAGAAGATAATCAATGGCATCGTGTCTAAAAGCGTCTACTGCAAAGTCTGGATAGGCTGTAGCAAAAATAATCTTGGGAACCTTTTTCAATTCCTGAACAGCCTTTGCCACCTCCATCCCGTCCATCCGGGGCATTTCAACATCTAAAAACAGAACATCCGGCTGAAGCTGCAGAACTTTCATGATAGCCGTATCCCCAGACTCTGCTTCGCCTATCACCTGAATAGCACTGTACTGGTTTAACAGATGAACTAATTCTTCACGACTAAAACGCTCATCATCTACTACTAATGCCTGAATAGGTCTTTTCATGCCGATACCTCCTCTCTATCATGAGGAATGAGGAAAGAAATCCTCGTTCCTTTTCCAGGCTCACTGTCTATTTGCAGCATAGAGTTTTTTCCGTGTAACAACTCCAATCGTTTGTTTACATTGTATAAACCAAGCCCTGTGCCCTTTTCAGAATCAACTTCTTCAAAACCTAAATGCTGAAGTCGTTCTGGCAGTATTCCGCTACCGTTATCACTAACTGTTACACGGACTCCCTCTGATAGATACTTGATCTGAATGACTATCTCCGACTCGCCCTCTTGATCTTTTATTCCATGTTTAATGCAATTCTCTACTAATGGCTGCAGAGTAAGTGGAGCGATCTTAGCTGAGAGGGCATGATCTTCAATATCGTAGTGTACGTGAAGCTTATCGACAAAACGTGTTTCTTCTATCAATAAATAAGCCCTCACGTGGGATAGCTCCTCTGCAAGAGATGTCCATCTTTTTGTGGTTCCACCAAGGTTCTGTCTAAAGAACTTAGATAAAGCGATCAGTAAAGACCTCGCCCGATCCGGTTCTGTACGAGTGAGTGAGACGATGACATTCAAAGAATTAAATAAAAAGTGCGGGTTTACCTGGGCCTGCAATGCTTTCACTTCAGCTTCACGAGCCAGCTCATGTGCCCTTTCTGCTTCAGCAATTTCAAGCTGCTGGCCAAGCAGTGCGCTAAGTCCCTGAATCAGTTCAATCAGAACGTTTGATATCTCTTTTTCAGAATGAACATAAAACTTTAAAGTACCGATGGTTTCATTTTTGCGTTTCAAAGGAGCAATTACAGCGGCACCTAGCGGGCATCCGTAATGGTCACAACTAATATCCCTATGTCCAGCGATGACCATCTCTCCTTTTTGAATGACTTCACGTGTAGCAAGTGTTTGGATGGAGCTCCCTGCCTGGTGATGGTCATCTGCCTGACCGACATGAGCAAGAATATACTCTTTATCTGTCATTGAAATAGCGCTGACCCCCACTTCCTCATAGATAATCTGACAGGCTTTTTGGGCTGAATTTTCAGTTAAACCTTTACGAAGGTGGGAAACAGTGGATTCAGCAAGCTTTAATGCTTTCTGAGCTTGAAGTGCCCCGGCTTTTTCCTCCTCGTTTAATACATTTCTAATAATCAATAAAAACAAAGCAGAGCCAAGTCCATTGGCCACAATCATAGGAAGGCCGATTTCCTGGACCAGCTCCCAAGCTCTCTCAAAAGGCTGTGCGACCCCTAAAATAATACCCATCTGGATGGTTTCAGCCAGACCTCCAACAAGAAGAGCTGTTTTCAACTTTAATGGCTGATCTTTTTTATGAAAAAATCCTGCGATGACTCCGGCCACAATTGCTGAAATCCCGCAGGCTAATCCCGTGAATCCACCGAGAAAAAAGCGGTGGATTCCAGCAATCAACCCGGCGCCCGCCCCGATACGATATCCCCCAAATAATCCAGCGGCAACGATCCCTACTACTCTAGAGTTTGCAATAGCTTCTGACTCATTCAGTTCATAAGCCCAACTCCCAAATTCGAATGATTGGGTATCATAAGTGATTCCTGTATAGGTACCAATCATTCCAAACAAACCAAAAAAAACAATCGCCATATAATGCTGCCTTGGATTTAATGCTTTACGATCAATGAGTTCGCGGAAAAATCGAAATCTTGTAATTATAAAAGCAACGGTAACAATGATGCCCAAACGTTCAAGCATCGGTAGAAATAATTCAAACATCTCTACCATCCTTCCTCTCCTATCCATCTATTTATTATTGTAGCATGTCTGAAAACGTTTCATACCCAGGTAGATTCATGGTATGATTTTTGGTAAACACAGAAGTTCGAGGTGATCATATGACAATAAAAACAGGTATTATTCAGATGGATATCGCGTTTGGTGACCCTGAAGCAAACCGAGCACACGCCATCAAAAAAATTGAAGAAGCAGCAAGTAATGGAAGCGACGTCATTGTGCTTCCCGAACTATGGACAACGGGGTATGATTTGAGCCGGTTTGATAAGCTGGCTGAGTCGATGGACGGTCCGACGCACCAAATGCTCATGAACCTCTCTTCTAAACACCAGGTGACCATCCTGGGATCCGTCGCGGAGCGCGAGGAAGGGCATTTCTATAATACGTTTGTAGCCTACAACTCCAATGGCGAACGCATTGCGAAGTACCGGAAGGCTCACCTCTTTCGATTAATGAACGAAGAAAAGCATCTTCATTCCGGCAATCAAAAAGGAAATTTCGAACTGAACGGAGTGCCGGCAGCTGGAGTTATTTGCTATGACATACGCTTTCCTGAGTGGATGCGGACTCACATGCTTAATGGATCCAGAGCCCTTTTTGTTGTAGCAGAGTGGCCGAAGCCACGGGTAGACCATTGGCGCAACCTTTTAATCAGTCGGGCTATTGAAAACCAGTGCTTTGTTATTGCATGTAATCGAGTAGGTTCGGATGCTGCAAATACTTTTGGCGGGCATTCCATCATTGTAGACCCATGGGGTAACGTAGTTGCAGAAGCAGAAGGTGACGAAGAAATTCTTTACGGGGAAGTAGATTTTACGGATGTAGAAGCTATTCGAGAACAAATCCCTATTTTTCAGGACCGGAGACCGGATCTATACGAATAACCTAAAAAACCCTTTAGAATTCATCTAAAGGGTTTTTTCATATGCATTTTTTTGATAAAAGAAATTGGGCGTGTCCATCCTATCTTTATAGGAAGAGTGAAAGATGTGAGTCGTCGCCGGCGAAACAGGAGGGATCAACCAAGTCCAGTCTCCTGTGACCTCCCTGCCGCAAGTTTGTTCTTTCTTTTCAAAAACGCGAAACTGCTGGGCAGCTGAATGGTGATCAACCATGCTCACCTTATCCTGTTTAAAGGAATAGAGAACCGCTTGATTTAATTCGATTAACGCCCGATCCTTCCATAGGGAAGTATTTCTTCTTGTATTTAATCCCATGGCTTCAGCTACGGCCGGCAGTAGATTGTAACGGAACTCATCAGCCAAGTTTCTCGCACCGATTTCTGTTTCCATATACCATCCATTGAAGGGTGCAGCTGTATAGTCAATACCGCCGATTTCCAGGCGCATATCTGAAATGAATGGCACAGCATACCACTTCAGACCAAGATCGCTAAACCATTCATAATCCGGGTGGCGAAGGGGAACTTCCAGAATGCAATCCTCCGGAATTTCAAACCAATGGGGCTTAGAACCATCTACCTGTACCACAAGCGGCAGGACATCGAAGCTCCCCCCTCCACCCTGCCAGCCAATAGCTTCGCATTGGCGGGTAAATTCAAGGGAAGCTGGGTCACCGACTATCTCCCCGTTTACTTCGTATCCGGCGTAACGGATTAGCTGGTGGTTCCAGAATCGAATCTCCTCATTTGCCCGTTTTTGTTTAAATACTGAAATAGTCGATCGAATACGGCCTCCATTCGAAGCATATTTCATGTGTTCATATACCGCATCCCGAATCTCCTTCTCGTCTTGCAAATGGCGTTGGTCAAATACTTGCAGGCTGTTCCAAAATAACCGCCCAATGCAGCGGTTACTGTTCCTCCATGCTACTTTAGCTCCATATTCTAATTCTTCAAACGTATGTTGATAAGTACCTGAATCTTCAATAGATCGTTCGATCTCTTTCATTCTTTGAGCAGCGCCCGTACGTCCCAGTTCTTCATAGCATTCAAAAATGAACTGCTCCGCTTTCTGAAGTAATTCCCTATTCAACGTAAAGATCCCCCTGTATCATTAATCCTTTTTCCATAGTATCACAGCGTCATGCGGAAAGCAGAACCTATCGCGATTCTGCTTCACGCTCTTCGTGCTGCTTGTTGAATGGGATCCCACACACTGTTATAAGGGGGGGCATACGCAAGATCAAGATCAGCCAGTTCATCAATCGTCATATGATGATAGAGAGCTGTAGCTATAACATCGATCCGCTTATCCGTCCCTGCATGTCCTATAATCTGTGTACCAA
The DNA here is from genome assembly GCF_052246795.1 of Halobacillus sp. K22. NCBI lineage: Bacteria > Bacillati > Bacillota > Bacilli > Caryophanales > Bacillaceae > Halobacillus > Halobacillus sp. K22. Next base: position 69,451 of record NZ_JBQQCN010000010.1, read on the forward strand.
GAAGTTCTCTGCTTTCTTTATTATAAATAAGTTTAAGAGTCATTGGATCCTCTTTAGAATAATACCCGGCTGCATGGGTTGATTCAATAGTTACCGTATCATAGGGAATATATTCACTGGCTGCTTCTTTGGCCGATAATCCAGTGCGGCCAAGAGTTAAATCGAAAAATTTCAAAATCGAAGTACCCACCACACCTTGGAATGCTTTTCTTTTATTCACCATGTTCAGTCCTGCCACTTGGCCTTGTTTATTTGCATGCGTCCCTAAAGGCACATAATCCAGCTTTTGCTTCAGACGATGATACTGGGCTGCGCAGTCCCCTGCAGCATAAATGTCCATAATACTTGTTTCCATAAAAGCATTAACGCTGATCGAATCTTGAATTCCTTTAGAGATCCCCGTTCCTTCTAGAAAAGACGTATTAGGACTGACACCTGTGGCAGCCAATACAAAGTCAGTTTCATATTCACCTTTATCTGTAACGATCGATTTCACTCGATGATCCCCTCTAAACTCTTCAACAGACTCACCCAGATTCAATTCCACTCCATGACGGTCTGCCTCTTCATGGATAAGGTCAGCCATATCTTCATCAAAAATTTTAGCCAACTGGGCACCACGATCAATGATCCGTACTTTTTTACCTAGAGTAACAAGACTTTCTGCCATTTCAAGGCCAATATAGCCGCCTCCTATAATCGTTACATTGTCAACAGGATGACTTAAATCATCCATGATGGCTTGCACATCTGGTATAGTTTTTAATGAAAAAATTCCCTCAAGCTGACGACCTTCCCAGGGAGGTATTATTGGACGCGCACCCGTAGCAATTAACAGCCGGTCGTAAGACTCCTCAACCCCTTGGTTTGAGTTATGATTGACGCCATAAACTACTTTATGATCACAGTCTACCTTGGTAACCTCATGAGAGGTGCGTACATCAATTCCATACTTATCGCGAAAGGTCTGTGGGTCTCTCGCAATTAAGTCATCTGTCGATTTTACGTCGCCGCTGACAACATAAGGCAGTCCACATTGACCATAAGACGTAATCTCTCCTTTTTCAAAAACTACAATTTCATTACCCTCACTATTACGCACGATTTGCATCGCTGCGCTCATACCTGCTGCGTCTCCACCCAAAATTACAATTTTCATTCCTAACACTCCTTCTATCTCTTCTAGTTATGCATACCCAAAAATGAAGATCTGCAAAATTCCCCTAAAAAATTAGGTCTCTTAAAATTTACTATTGATTTTCATAAGTCCTTATTACGCAATAGGGCCGGTTAGTTGAAGACTCGAGTTCGAGATAAATCGTGGTCCGATACTTAAAAGGTATAGGATTGTTGGGGAAATGACTCGCTTTCCTAGGCCCTACACGACGTAGGGTCGATCGACGTTGCCACAGGACGTGGCGACCTTAGTCGATGCTCCTTTTACCATGAGCTTCCTCGCTCGTTTCACTCCCTGCGGGATCTCACCTGATTCCTTCTCCCGAGCTTACACTCATGATAGATGGAGTCCTAAGCCAATGCCTAAACGATATGGTGGGCTATCCAGCTCCAGCACCTAGCGTCTAGTGAGACTTCCCTCACTTCTGTACGATAAGGCAACATCGAATCGCTCCGTTCTTCGTGTTTTCTTTATCTCCGCCAGCTCAGTCCAGTCCATACGCCGCTGATCAAGGTGCTTCCGCTTTCAACCTGGGAGTCTCGCCATTTCCCCACCAATCCAGCCAAGGAAGAATAACGGACCCTGCCAGAAGAAAGAGTACTCTCTTTCATAACTGGTCATAAATGCTTCTATCACAGGCAATTTTCACATCGTGCATAAAAATTGCCTCATTATCCCATGTTCTTTTTTCTCATCAAGCAGACGATGTCTTAGTTGGTTTCGAGTTACTGATTTGGCAAGGTCCGGAGGGGGACGATGTAGACTCCTGCGGGATGAACATGATCGGTGAGACCCCGGAAGTCGAAGACTGAGGAGGCTCAGCACATGCCCGCGGAAAGCGAAATCGTCCCCCGAAGGATTTTCCGCTCAACAATTACCTCGAAATCAAGTCTTAAAGTATCGGGAGCTTTTCTTTAAATCAACTCGGGAATTAAAAGAGCCAAAAAAAGTTAAATAAATTTTAGCCCTTTATGTAATCGTTCGTTTTTTTTAGTTTATTGCTCCTAGTATTCCCTATACGGATAAAGACATGTTACACTATCCATATTATTCAGTTGTAAGAGTATTCAAATAATAAGCCGAGGTGGAATAGAATGAAACAATATAAGCAATCTGATGCCATTCAGCGTTTACCTGACCAATTCTTTGCAAAACTTGTAAAAAAATTAAATGATTTTCAGCAACAACAGGGAAAAGATGTACTGAATCTTGGTCAAGGCAACCCTGACCAGCCTACTCCTGAACATATTGTACAGTCGCTGCAAAATGCAGCCGAAAACCCTCAATACCACATGTATCCCCCTTTTCAAGGATTTGATTTCCTAAAAGAAGCTGTAGCAACTTACTACAAACGGGAATATGATGTTGATCTTGATCCCTCCTCTGAAGTAGCGATACTATTTGGCAGTAAAAGCGGACTGGTAGAGTTGAGCCAGTGCTTTTTAAACCCCGGTGACACAGCATTGGTCCCTGATCCTGGCTATCCGGATTACTGGTCAGGAGTAGCCATGACAGATGCAGTCATGGAACCTATGCCGCTTCTAGAGAAAAACAACTTCCTGCCTGATTATGAAGCGCTGGATCCAGAAGTTCTAAAGCAGGCTAAACTCATGTTCCTCAACTACCCCAACAATCCAACCTCGGCGATGGCTGATCAGGCTTTTTTTGAAGAGACAATTGAGCTGGCCGATGAAAATGACATTTGTGTAGTCCATGATTTTGCTTATGGAGCCATTGGATTTGACGGTGAGAAACCGTTAAGCTTTATGCAGGTGCCAGGCGCCAAAGATGTAGGAGTCGAGATTTATACAATGTCTAAGACCTACAATATGGCAGGGTGGCGTGTAGCCTTTGCCGTAGGAAACCAGAGCGTCGTTGAGGCTCTTGAGCTTGTCCAGGATCACTATTTCGTGAGCCTTTTTGGAGCTGTTCAGGAAGCTTCTGCTACAGCTTTGTTAGAATCACAGGAATGTGTCGAAGAGCTAAATGCTACTTATGAAGCACGACGCGATTTATTGTTGGAAGGTCTAAAAACCAACGGCTACCAGGTCGAGCCATGCAAAGGGTCTTTCTTCATGTGGGTTCATGTACCGAATGGCTATTCCTCTGAAGAATTCGCTGATGCTCTACTCGAACAAGTCGGGATATTTGTAGCCCCCGGGATTGGATTCGGTAATTACGGTGAAGGGTTTGTCCGAATCGGATTGAATAACTCTGAAGAAACCCTGCGTGATGCCATATCCAGGTTCCACAAATTTGCCGTGCAAAATAACATGGTGTAAAAAGAACGCCCTGAGCATTTTCAGCTCAGGGCGCTTGTTTATTTAAAACGGAAACTTACGATATCCATTCATGACACCGATCCATTTTACAGTTGTAAATTTGTCTAGAGCCCACTCTCCTCCAAAGCGGCCAAGTCCGGAGCTTTTTTCACCGCCAAAGGCTACATGTGCTTCATCATTTACAGACTGATCATTAACGTGGATCATACCTGTGTTTATCTGTTTTGCTACTTCGACACCTCGGTGTACGTCTGCTGTGAATACCGAACCACTTAATCCATAGGAAGTATCATTCGCCACTGTAATAGCTTCTTTTTCACTTGAAACCTTGATAATTCCAATTACAGGGCCGAATACTTCATTGCTTGCAATAGGCATGTCATTGGTAACGTTAGTTAATACAGTTGGGTGCATAACATTTCCTTCTGCATTACCACCAGTAAGTAAGGTGGCTCCACGGTCAAGAGAAGCCTGTAAGTCTTCCTGAATACGTTCGACAGCCCCATGGTTAATCAGCGGGCCAACCGTTGTATCTTTTTCAGATGGATCACCAGCTTTTAAGGCTTCCACTTTTTCTTTAAATGCCTCTACAAAATGATCATGGACCTGTTCATGCACGATCAAACGATTAATCGCCATACAAATCTCGCCCTGGTGTAAAAACCTTCCAAAGGCTGCAGCTTCTACGGCTTTTTCTACATCCGCGTCATCAAGAACCACCATAGCATTGTTGCCGCCAAGCTCCAGTGCCGTATCTTTGATATGCTTACCTGCGAGTTCTCCGATGTGACTCCCTACTTCTGTTGAACCAGTGAAGGAAATCAGTTCAGGTACAGGGTGTGTAACAAAGGCGTCTCCGATTTCTGAACCTCTTCCTACTACTACGTTCAGCACGCCTTCTGGAAACCCGGCAGCTTCAAATAAATCGGCAATCAGTAAACCTGCAGTAACAGGAGATTCCGATGCTGGTTTAGCTACCACTGTATTTCCGGAAGCAATCGCAGGAGCAATCGACCTCATCGCTAAATGGAATGGAAAATTCCAAGGCCCAATGACTCCAATAACTCCTTTTGGATTACGATAAACCCGGTTTTCTTTTCCGGGAGTATTGGATGGTAGTATCTCGCCAGACATCCGTGTTGGAAACGAAGAAGATTCTTTAATAATTGCGGAAGCGGCCTGATATTCTACTTCTGCTTTTACAAGAGTGCTGCCCGCTTCCTTCACCAGCCAGTCTATGATTTCGTCTTTACGTTCTTTAACAATCGATAACAGGTTGTCAAAGTAAGCCTGCTTCTGCGCCGGAAGTACTTCCGCCCAGTCCTTTTGGGCATTTTCTGCTGCCTGGTAGGCCTCATTCAAGTCATCTTCATTGGCAGACGGGATCGTTGTAATAGACTGCTCGGTATATGGGTTGATATTCTCAATCTGCTTCTCGCTTGAACCTGGCTTCCATTCACCATTGATATATTGTTTAAAATAAGTTTGTGGACTCATATTATACCTCCATTTCACTGTGTGGAGTATTTTGTTCCACTTTGGATCTTTTCTTAAACCTTTCCAGCACACTAGAAATTCATTCAAATTCCAAAAGCATATCTACGTGGGGAATATTATCCTCTAAATATACATCTGTTACTTCTTTAAAACCGAACGAACCATAAAAACCCCTTAAATATTCTTGTCCATGCAGCCAAATATGCTCCGCTTTCCATTCATCACGCAAAAACGTAATTGCTCGTTCCATTAATTCTTTTGCATATCCTTGACCGCGTTTTTCTTTGACCACGATTACGCGCCCAATTGCATAATAGTCTGTCTCTGTCTCAGGAGGAACAATCCGGCAGTAGGCATAGAGTCTGCCTTTTTCCTCTAACCAAATATGCATGCACTCTTCATCACGGCCATCCACCTCAGGATAAGGACATTCTTGCTCCACAACAAAGACTTCTACCCTGAGCTTCAATATATTGTATAACTCGTCTTTAGTAAGATCTTTATAATTTTTTTGTACCCAATTCAGTGTGAACACCTCTTCTTTTATTACTTAATTACTTTCCACTATAACGAAACGGTACGAAGAAATACAAAATTTTATTTTACAAATATAATTTTACAGTTTTAATACGAGCGCTAGCAGGGAAAGAGTACCTTATATGTAAAGGAGGAAAACGTCATATGCTGATGGAATTATTACCTGTATCTCTTAAAAAATATTTTCAAATGACTAAACAACAGCGCAAACAAGAAGTTCAATCGACTTTATGGTACATGCCTTTGATTTATGTATCAACGTCCATCCTGTTTGTCGCTATTACACTTGTACTTGATTTAGTTATAGAACTGGAACAATACACATTCCAATCTTTTCGAATTAATGCTGAAATAACCCGAATGCTGGTCAGTACCTTAATTGGCGGTCTATTAACACTGAGCGCCTTCACACTAAACTCCCTCTTAGTTGTACTTACAACCTTTAGTGGACAATTTTCCCCCCGGATGCTGATTAACTTCGTTGCAGACAGACGTACCCAGCATGCTCTTGGTATATTTAATGGTAGTTTTGTATATGTGCTGCTTGTATTTTTATTTATTGGGAATACTTCATACGAATATTTCGTAGCCGTTCCAATAATCACGATTATTTTAGTTTTCATAGCTTCTCTTACATTTATTTATTTTATCAACCATGCAACGACTTGGATGCAAGTCCATAATATTACAGAAACAATGAAGAAATCTTCCGAAGCTATGATCAATAATACCTTAAGCGAGGATCTGGAGCCATTCCGAACAAAGCAGGCAGGAGATCTGCTGCAGGATCATGAAGACAATGTGCAAAGTCTGCAAGCTAAAAGATCAGGGTATGTGCAATTAGTTGACTATAGAAGTATGATTGAGCAGGCCCGGAAAGACAATGTAATCATTAAATTTCATTCCCAGGTGGGCGATTACATTTTGCATACGAATAAGCTGATCAGTTACTGGGGACCGGGTGCTGATTTAGTGGATGAGGAATTCTACTACAGTTTGCTTAAAATCGGTCATAAAGAAACTGAACTTCAGGACATTCAGATGGGTATGCACAAATTAGCTGAGATTGGAATCAAATCTATTGGAAATGATGATCCTAAAACAGCGACGAACACGATTCATCAAATGGCTGAATTAATGCTTACGGTCGAAGATTACATCACCTTCACGCCTTATCTGACCGACGAGGATGGGCAGGTAAGAATTATACTCTTAAATGAAACCTTCGAATATTATATTTATCGCGGCTTTGGTTATATCCGTCACTATGCTGGAGACAATCACTTAATCATTACTGAAATTGTAGGGGCTCTTGCTATGGTCGCTGAGTCCATTGATTCCTCCAAACACCAGGCCATTTGGGATTTCGCTTACAACACGTTAGACCATATTGAGAATAAAGTGGTTTATCAGCTTGATAAAACATTTTTACTGGATCAGGTTAAGCGGCTCGCTATAGCGACTGATAATCTGTACGGATACTATGCCATTGAGCGCCGTTTCTATCCAGAAAAAAAATAAGAAAACTTCAGGGGTTTCCTGGAGTTTTCTTTCATAGTAATCTTCGTTCATACCTTCTCGGAATAAGGAGATGCTAAGACCATACTGCACGAGGTGTGTTATGTCTTCATTAGTATTTTAATATTGACACACCTTAGCAGCTTTTTTATATTATATATATGAGCATATATTCATATATACAAAAAGGGGGATTCCCTAATGGGACATCATCACCACCATCATGTTGACTCATCCACCGGAAAAATTAAAACTGCTTTCTTTTTAAACTTATTTTTTACTATTATTGAAATCATTGGCGGAATCATGACCAACAGTATGGCCATCTTATCCGATGCGTTACATGACCTTGGAGATTCCCTCTCCCTGGGCCTGGCCTGGTTTCTTCAAAATTTTTCTCAAAAAGAGCACTCTAAAGATTTTTCATTTGGATATAAGCGCTTTTCTTTATTAGCTGCCCTTATTAATAGCGTCGTATTGATTGTTGGTTCTGTATTTATTTTGACTGAAGCCATACCAAGGCTTCTCAATCCAGAACAGCCAAATACAACTGGGATGATTATTCTGGCTATACTCGGAATTATCGTTAATGGAGCCGCTGTTTTCAGACTTCGCGGAGGAGATTCGATGAATCAGAAAGTCATTAGCTGGCATCTGCTTGAGGATGTATTGGGCTGGGCAGCGGTTCTGCTTGTCAGTATTATTATGGCTTTTACAGATCTTCCTATCCTTGATCCTATTGCATCCATTGCTATAACCATATTTATTTTATATAACGTTGTTCTTAATTTTATTAAGACCATGCGCCTGTTTTTGGAAGGGGTCCCAGAAAGTATCAACCTTGAAGATATCGTTCAGAAAATCAATGCGGTGCCTAACATCAATTCTACCCACCACACTCACTTATGGTCCATGGATGGGGAGAACCATGCCTTTTCCACTCATGTCGTTGTGCCTGAGGATGCAACGAAAGAGGAGATTTGTGACGTAAAAGAAAGAATCAAAGAGATTCTTCATACGATTTCCTTAGAGCATGTAACTATAGAAATCGAATACGAAGATGAACCTTGCTCTATTCAAGATTCATCCTGATTCTTATCATTTATTAGTGTGGGTTTTTAAAGAAAAGCTCCCTTTTCTGTAATACTCAGTTTCGAGATAATCGGGGCCCTTTACTATATTTGGAAGAGGCTGGTGGGGAAATAACTCGCTTTCCTATGGGGGAACGGTGAGCTTCCTCGCTCGTTTCACTCCCTGCGGGATCTCACCTAGTTCCTTCTCCCATGGGAGTCTCGCTATTTCCCCAACAACCCAGCCACAGGAGAATAACGGACCCTTCCAGAAGAGAGAATCTTCGCCTTCTTAACTGGCCTTAAATGCTTCTATGACAGGCTATTCAAGATCTTTATAGTATGAAAATAGCCTCATATTCACATGCTCATTTTGTGGATCAAGAAGCTATTTTAAGTGGTTTCGAGTTGCTAATTTGGCAAGGTCCGGAGGGGGATGATGTAGACTCCTGCGGGATAAACATGATCGGTGAGACCCCGGAAAGCTTTAGCTTGAGGAGGCTCAGCACATGCCCGAGGAAAGCGAAATCATCCCCCGCAGGAACTTTCCTCTCCTAAAATATCTCGAATCCGAGTCTTCCACAAAACGGCCCTTTACTTTAATAACCCGTTTTGTAGGAATTACGTTTAAAATAAAAAAAGCACTTGAGAAACCAATCTCAAGTGCTTTTTTCTACATCACTTATTATAAATCGAGTGTTTCTGGAGTATTTCCGTCTCCATTCATTAGACGGATAGATTCTGGCATAATCTCAAGCACAATGTAATCTTGGTCTCCTTTTCCTGAGAACCAGCGTTCCATTTGTTCTGTCCATAACCAGTCTTTCATCTTCTGGTCATCGCGAATCTTTGCCTGACCTTGGACTTCTAAATACGTATCTCCGTAACCTTCACCTTCATAACCTAATAAGATATGAACATGAGGGTTTTCCTCAATTTCCTCCGTTTTATGAGTTTCACGGTCTGTCGGTGTGTAGAACGTAAATTCATCATCATTTGAAAATGTCATGTAACGGGCATGAGGTTTTTTATTCTTTACTGTGGATAGTGTTCCAACTTTATGCTGATCCATAACGTTATAAATCTTTTTCTTCAGTTCTTCTTGATTCAATGATATTCTCCTTTCATCTAACTGATTATAATTCCAGTTTTCCCCTCCATCTGTTAAATATAAACATCCCGGTGTGTTCTTTGGATATTGATCCATAAAGCGCTTGAAATGGAGAAATTGGTATTGTTTCCCCCGTCTCTGCAGCGGGTATGCTAAAGATAAGCTGTTTTTATAGTTGACTTTTAATGAATTTTTTATTATATTTCAGCGATAGTAATTTTCAGGAGGAAAATTGATGATCTTGAACGTCTTCCGCAGTAAAAAGAAATTTATCTTCGTTCTTCTTACTTCCCTTCTTTTAGGGATTTTTATATTTTTAACGAATTCTAAACCTACGAGTTCAGAAAAAAACGGTGAAATTACTCCTACCGTCTTCGTGCACGGCTTTAAAGGAGGCCCGGGAACCTTTAATACGATGATGAATCGCCTTGAGCAGCAAAATGTGGGCTCAAAGCGCATGGTGGCTTATGTATCCCGACAAGGACATGTGACCTTAAGTGGAAGTCTTCCACCTAGCATGGAACCGTTTATCCAGGTTCTTTTTGAGAATGATCGGGCCAGTCTAAACCAGCAAACCACCTGGCTGCAAGAAGTCTTCCACCGATTAAAAGAACGTCATGGTATTCAGCAGATCAATCTTGTTGGCCATTCTATGGGAGGACTGGCAGCCACTAACTTTTTGCTGCATTACCAGAAAGACCAATATCCCGCCGTGCAAAAATTAGCTGTAATTGCCAGCCCATATAAAGGAATTAATAAAGAAGGTTACTTTGAAGTGCATTCAGGGCCGGCTGCTAACGACCTAAAACCGGATTCTGATGCTTTGAATTCGATGTTAAGTAGAAAGGAATTTTTTCCTGAAGGTGTAGATACACTTGTTATAGCTGGAGTTATTAATCCATCAGAAGTGGAGAGCGAGCATTGGGACGGGCTTGTCCACGCTTCAAGTGTAAAAGGGATGAAATCTATTGTTCCTTTTGGCAGTTATGAGGAAGCAATCGTATTTGGCAAATCCGCCACCCATTCCGGTTTGCACGAGCACCCAGAGGTAGATCAGTTACTTGGGGAATTTCTTTGGAGGCAGCCAAACGAATAGAAAAGGAGACCAACCTGAGAAAGGCGGTCTCTTTTTCTTATTTACGATGGAAAACTTCAAAAAAGTCTAGAAATGCGTGGAACATCGCTACCGATTGGAAGGTAATTAAACTCAACGCCGTCAATGAAAAGAACCCGATAAATAAATACCGTACAGAAAATATTGCATGGACCCAGGCCACCACAATCCCTCCTCATTGAATCACTATATGAATCGTTGAACCTTATCATACTCCTTCTACCGAGATTTTCAATAACTTTTTTTGTCGATTGATTCAAAAGCATTTTTTAAATATAAAGAACCCGCTCCTTGTACGATAAGCGTAAATGTCTCATTTAATTTGCAGGCTCTGCAAAGAGATGATCTACTGTTCTAAAGCTGGAACATGGAGGGAAAAAGTCCGATAATTATCTTTTTTCATCGGATATCTCTTTTATAAATGTTTAATTTATGTCTTTATATTATTACTTCTATTCTAAACGAACGGTTTTGCTATGTTTTGTTGGAGGTATGAGGACTTGTAAACGTCTTTCTTTCCGTGTGTTAATCTGGGATCCCTGCCTCACGAAGAGTCGAAGAAAGTCAACTCAGGTTATATCAAGACAACTTTATTAACGTTTTTCACACCCTGGAAGCTTAAAATAGTACGTGTTTGAATGGTTAATTTTCAGATCCGCCTGGGTTAAGGAGGTTGCATTAATGAATAAAGAATGGATAAAACTTGTCATGGCCGCTTTTTTTGAAGTAGGGTGGGTTATTGGATTGAAGCATGCTGACCAACTTCTTGACTGGGCAGCTACTGCTTTGGCTATTGTAGTGAGCTTCTATTATCTCATCGCATCCGGCAAGAAACTTCCTGTAGGAACCGCTTATGCTGTTTTTACTGGGTTAGGCGCTGCAGGAACGGTGCTCGCTGAAATTGTATTATTTGATGCCCCTGTGGCATGGGGGAAAATTACGCTTATCGCTGTCCTTTTAAGCGGAGTGATCGGTTTGAAGTTATTGAATGATAAGGAAGGGGCGTGATCAAATGAGTTGGTTCTATTTAGTGGTAGCTGGCCTTTTTGAGATGTCCGGAGTTGCAATGATTCCCCTTTTTCACAAAAGAAAATCGATGGTGTCTATTTTAGCCATGGCTTCTGGCTTTGGCTTGAGTTTTATATTCTTAACCTTAGCCATGGAGACCATCCCTATGGCTACCGCTTACTCCGTGTGGACAGGAATTGGCGCTGCAGGTGGTGCACTTCTTGGAATGGTATTCTTTAATGAATCAGCGGAGTGGAAACGAATAGGATGTATCATCTTGATCATTTCTGCGGCAGTGGGATTAAAGCTCCTTTCATAAACCAAGCCCGCGATTTTGCTCAGAAAAACAAACAAAATCGCGGGCTTTTTCTACAATTTTAAACATTAGCGGAGGCTGGTCCGCAGTTTTGTACTATTTCTGCTTCTCAAAGATGAATATCCACATAAATGTAAGGGCTTGCTTTAAATCCTCATCCAGATGGGCAATTTGAGTCTCATCAACCCCTCGTTTATAAACTCCTCTGCCTTCCATATACCTCCAGCCAGTTTCTTCAGCCATCTTAGCAAGTTCCCACGGCATCATCGTGTTGCAAATCACTTTCTCACCATAAACTCTTCGATAACTATTTACCCTCGGCATGGCTGTAGGTCCTAATATTCCAATACATAGTTTTCCGCCCGGGCGTAAGATCCTCTTCATTTCCTCAAGTCCCTGGTGGGGAACTTCAATCCACTCCAGAGAGTTCACGGCCATGATGCCATCAAAGCTTTCTGAAGTGAAAGGCAGTTTTGTCAAATCCCCCTGAGTAAAGGTTAGTCCCTCGGTTTGTAATCGTTCCACTGCACGTTCAATCATATCTTTCGAAAGGTCTACACCAGTGACTCGGTATCCTTCCTTATACAATTTATAAGACCCATATCCATCTCCACAACCCAGATCAGCAATGGCGTCCCCCGGGGAAAGATGATTTTTCAAGAAAGGAATAATTGTCTTACGGCTCCCCTCTTCCCACATAGTCTGACTTCGCTGATTCCAAAACTCCGCCCGCTCATCCCATTGTTTTGCGGCTTCTTTATGCCAGTTAAATGATTGGTCCATGATTACGAATCCCCCTGTTTATCTATTTCTTTTATTAATGTATAGTTCACCATAGAGCGTTAATAACCTTTATTATAATCAAGTGAGCGAATTTTTTAAAATTTTTCAGGACAGGAAAAAAGCGCAATAAAAATCTTTTTTATGGAAAAATTTATAATTTTAAAGTGTGAACTTTCATAGAATCATTTGCACTTTCCTCTCTAGTCCGTTATGATATAAACACAATATAAGCTAATTAAATAATCAACGAATACTATATATAGTATTTGCGAAGCAAAGATGCCATAAGGCTTAATAGGGAATCCGGAGAAAGCCGGAACTGCCCCCGCAACTGTTAGCGTTCGCGAAATGGATAATCCACTGTACTTAAGTACGGGAAGGACCATAGTAGAATCGAACGTAAGTCAGGAGACCTGTCTTTATTCGCTGGAGTTTCAACTTCTTCGGGGATTGAGAAGATGAAGCGATAGAATGAGGTCTTTGTATGCTTTGTACACTTCGTTCTATGGTTTCATCCGCTCAATAAATGAGCGGATTTTTTTATGTCCGAAATTACTTATGAAAAAAGGAGTATGAATACATGAACGTTCAATCTATGGAAACAGAATGGAATCAGAAGCTAAAAGACATTCAACATGTCTTTCCCCATCTTGATCTGGAACGGATACTAAACAAAGTTCCCGGGCTTGGACTGAGGCAAATGTCACAAGAAGAGCAAGCCAAAGCACTAATCCTCGAGTGTCTGGCTGAAATGAATGAAGCAGAGCCTGATTGGACCTTTGCTGCGAGCAGGCTTCACTTAGACCAAATGTATAAGAACGCTGCACACAACCGCATGGAGGAACATGCTTATAAGGGATTTCATTCATTAATTGAGATTCTAACTCATGAACAAATCTACTCAACATCTTTACTTAACGATTATTCAAAAGAGGAAATAGATGAGCTTGAAGCTACCCTTGTTCCTGAACGTGATCACTTATTTACTTATATTGGTCTTAAAACTTTAAGCGATCGATATTTAGCACGTTCCAAGTCCAAAGACATATATGAACTTCCACAAGAAAGGTTTATGATCATTTCGATGGTAATCATGGCCCAGGAGAAAAAGTCAGTAAGAATTGGGCTTATAAAAGAAGCCTATTGGGCTTTAAGTCATTTATACATGACAGTCGCTACGCCCACTCTTTCTAACGCAGGAAAAAGATATGGCCAGTTAAGCTCTTGTTTTATTGACACGGTAGATGACAGTTTGCAGTCCATATATGACAGCAATACAGATATAGCGAACTTGAGCAAACACGGCGGAGGAATTGGTGTGTATCTTGGAAAAATCAGAAGTCGCGGGAGTGACATTCGAGGATTTAAAGACGTTTCTTCAGGCGTTATTCCATGGATGAAGCAACTGAATAATACCGCAGTCAGTGTGGATCAGCTCGGGCAGCGTCAAGGAGCTATTGCCGTCTATTTAGATATATGGCATAAGGACATTTTCCCTTTTCTTGACAGCCGTTTAAACAACGGGGACGAACGTCAGCGCACCCATGATTTATTTACAGGTGTCTCAATACCTGATGTGTTTATGGAAGCTGTAGAAAATCGTGGAGACTGGTATTTATTCGATCCTCATGAAGTTCGTGACGTTATGGGCTTTTCATTGGAAGATGCTTATGATGAAGAGCGCGGCAGCGGAACCTTCCGCGATAGATACGAAGCATGTGTAAATCATCCGGAACTATCGAAAGAAAAAGTAGCTGCCATAGACGTTATGAAAAGGATTATGGTAGGACAGCTAGAAACAGGCACACCTTATATGTTTTACCGAGATGAAGTAAATCGCATGAATCCGAATCGTCACGCAGGGATGATCTACTGCAGCAACCTATGTACAGAGATCACTCAGAACCAGAGCCCCACCCTTCAGGAAGAGCAATATTTAGAAGAAGGAAGAATTATAACGGTTAAAAAACCGGGAGATTTTGTAGTTTGTAATCTATCCAGTGTGAATCTCGGCCGCGCTGTACCTGAAGGGGTCTTAAAGCGTTTAGTTTCCATTCAGGTAAGAATGCTGGATAACGTGATTGATGAAAATACGATCCCCGTCCTGCAGGCTCAATTGACCAACCAATCTTATCGAGGGATTGGTCTTGGAACATTCGGCTGGGCTCACTTGCTTGCTCAAAAGAAAATAGCCTGGGAGTCTGAAGAAGCAGTAAATTATGCTGAGGAAGTGTACCAGGCGATTGCTTATTATACCATTGAATCCAGCAGCGAATTAGCAGCTGAAAAAGGGAGCTATCCTTTATTTGAAGGATCTGACTGGTCTACAGGAGAATTCTTTGTTAAACGGGCGTTTGATCAAGATGAGAATTGGAACTGGAAGGCCTTAAAGAACAAGGTTCAGCACGATGGGATACGGAATGGATATTTAATGGCTGTTGCCCCTAATTCCAGTACTTCTCTTATCGCTGGAAGCACAGCGAGCATCGATCCAATCTTTAAGCGGTTTTATTCGGAGGAAAAGAAAGATTATAAAATCCCTGTCACAGCCCCGGACCTCAGCCCGGAAACGTTCTGGTATTACAAATCGGCTTACGATATAGACCAGCATACAAGCATACAGCAAAATGCTGTACGTCAAAAATATATTGACCAATCCATTTCATTTAATATATATGTTCGAAATTCTATACACGCTAAAGAATTATTAGACCTGCATATCGACGCCTGGAAATCAGGATTAAAAACTACCTATTATACGAGATCTACTTCAAGCCAGGGTGAATATGACGAATGTGAGAGCTGCTCTTCATAAAAGGAGGACAAACCAAATGTACGAAACCATTCAAAAACGAAAATTAGTAGACCACCAGGCCCCTAACGCTTCTACCGGAATCATTAACGGCAGAAGCTCTAATGTATTAAATTGGGATGATACCCGCTACTCCTGGGCCTATCCTATGTATAAAAATATGCTGGCTAATTTCTGGATTCCAAATGAAATTAATATGAGCAATGACTTGAAACAGTGGGCCACTCTTTCGGAACAGGAACAGGCGACGTTTAAAAAAATTATCGGACTGCTTGCCTTCCTGGACTCTATTCAAACGGACTATTCCGGAAAGATAGCTGACTATTTAACTGACTCGAGCTTATCTGCACTCATGCAGGTATTAGCTTTCCAGGAAGTGGTCCATAATCAATCCTATTCTTATGTGTTATCGACTCTGGTGGATCAGGATGAACAGGAAGAGATTTTTGAATACTGGAAGCACGATGATGTCCTTATTGAAAGAAATCAATTCATTACAGATGGGTACCAGGCTTTTGCAGATCATCCTTCTGAAGAAACCTTTCTAAAGTCCATCGTTTATGATGTAGTCCTGGAAGGCTTATTCTTTTATGCAGGATTTGCTTTCTTTTATAACCTGGCACGTAACAATAAGATGGTATCGACGAGCACTATGATTAATTATATTAATAGAGATGAACAAATCCATGTGAGTCTGTTTTGCCGTATATTTAATGAAACATTAAATGAGAATCCGCATTTGGACGAAGAGAAATATCGCCAATTTGCCAAAAGTACATTCGAAGAGGCAGTAGAACTTGAAATCAAGTGGGCTCATCATATTATAGGAGACCGCTTCCCCGGCATTCCTATCGGTGATCTGGAAGACTATATTCGTTTCATGGCCAATAAAAGATGTCGGTTACTAGGAGCAGAAAAGCCTTTTCCTGAGTATAGCGAAAACCCATTGAAGTGGATCAAAGCTTACCAGGAAGTCGACGAAGGTAAATCAGATTTCTTCGAGCAGAAATCCAGGCAGTACACCAAAGTATCAGAAACCAACGGCTTTGACGAACTGTAAAATAAGAAACAGGAAAAATCCACCACCTCAGGTCATCCAGAATATGGATGACCTGAGGTGGTTTTAATGGTACGTTCTGGCTATTTTTGCATTTTATGCGAACAAATGTTCTTGTTACTGTTAAAAATATGGTATCCTTGTATATAGATACCGTTCTACAGGATTAGGTTAGGTTGCGATAGAAAAGGAGTGATGCCGGTCATGAGCACATATGAGGCCCTCATGGTTATGTTGGCGTTCGGAACGTTTATCATTACACTCCTGGCGCTGATTATAAAAATGAACAATAATAAATAGACCCTTTCACCTAAGTGAAAGGGTCCTCAACCGAAAAAAAAGAACGGTATCCAATCAGGTCACAGTCGCAGCTGTGGCCTGATTTGCTTTTATTATAGCATACTCCGTGAATGGCGAAAGAAAAAACAACGATCTTTTATATCTATTGGCCTGAGCAATTCTGGTTTATTACCCAGCCCGCCTTTCTTTCATCTGATACTGAATGGCCAAAAGATTAACATAACCAAAACGCAGATAAAAATCCCCCACCAAGTCTCCTTCTGTTCTTGCTTTTTTCACGTGAAACATAGCTCTTAACGGAAACCGCATCGTCCACTCCCCGAGGGTGAAGTAGATTCCTTCATCTCCTCTGGCATCCTCACGTAGCATGGTTTCTAAGTGCACCCCCCCTTCTTTATCTGTCTCGAGGCGTCCAATGACCGTTAAGATTCCATGCGGTACTGGAAAACCTATATTGAAATACGTTTCATCTGCGTGTTTATGAAAAGAATATAAAGCTGTATTCAGAGGTTCCTTTGTTTGTTTATTAAGGGTTACCCAGGCTCTTACCGATTTTCGACCATCTTTATAGTCAGAAATAGATATGGCTTCCCCTTGAAGCACCATACTTCCGGACGGTGGAACCCCCCATTGGCTTAACCGGCCAGCGATGGATCGAAACCCTTTAGCCCATTGAATAGAGGCCTGCACATGAAAATCACCGGTATGTAAGAACCACCGTTTCACTAATGGAGCAATATCTTCTGAATGAAAATACCGAGTGTTGAATGGACTCCAATCATGAACCAATCCTGTCACATACTCATGAGAAGCTGCCCAAGGTTTACAATCTATTTTTGGATTAATAATTCTTCGTCCAGGGCGTATATGACTAATAGGAAAAACGGTATAAGCATGCCTCTTTGGTGCATGAACTCCACGCCAGGCGAGAGCGGACAGAATAGAAAAAAAGAGGGCAAACCACAGTCCGCGATAGTGGAACACTCTATTTACTCCCAGCCAGTATGCTTCTAACCAGAAGTTTAAATTATTCAATAAAGAAAGTACCATAGCTCCTAATAAAATGAGAGATGCTGAGCGTAAAGCCATCCCTATCCATAATTTGAAATAAACAGAAAGCCAAAACCACCACAGACAAAGCCACGACAAAATCAGGACATAGATCCCTGCTGCAATTGGCGCAAATGGATCCCCTATACTAAAAGCTACCGCTACAATCAAAGGGCCAGTTATCACTCCGGTAGCTAACCACAGATAAGGTGTAACCATAAAATTCTTTCTAATTCTGTTGCCTTCTGCACGATAGCGGCCAAAAAACCCTACCACTAACGGAAGCACAAATGCCGCATAATGATAGTGAGCGATGCTAAGCTGAATGATCGTCTCTGAATACGGAGAGACTTCAGTCCAGCCTGCACGTGAACATAATAGCCACCCTCCTCCAACCGCTATGTAAATCAACCCAACATCGATCACGGTTTCTTCTATAGGACCAAACCCTCTCCCCAACAATCTCATGAGGCCTCCAAAAGCAACCAGAAGTGTATAGAAAAACCAGATGGCTGCCCACCAACCTGCTTCATATCCTGACGGCAGCGAAACTGCAATCATACCCGCAGCCCCAAAAGGTAACGAACAGCTCATCACGCTCCACAACCATTTTTCCGCGCGATTCCCATCCGCACTCTGGACGGTTTCTTCCAGTAACAAAGGTACAAGTACGAGAAAAGCAAAGCCTAAAGCGAAATCAACACCGCTTCCTTGAAAAAAAATTCCCCAAATTAGAAATAAAACTGCTCCAGCCAGGGCATTCCAACTTCCGGGATTTTTCACTCAATTTACTCCCCCTATCATCGGACGATCATTTCATCCTCTTTTCTATATTTTATCAAAACCTGCTCGAGAAAGGTGATCTCTATTAAAGAAAGACGAAGCGCCCACTAAACTTCGTCCTCTTCTGACAATCTGAAATTTTCAAAAAAACATTAAGCTCATTTTCCTTATAAATTAAGATTACTTTTCATTTCATCCAGTGATGTATAAATATCTTCTTTTATTTTAGGATTATAAAAAACAGCTGCCGGATGATAGAGAGGGATAATAAGGTAGCTTTTCTCAGTTTCCACGTATTTTTCCTTCTCACGATCAAGCCGCATGATCGGGGTTCGTATTACTTTTCCTACAAGTTCACTGATTTTGTCTTTTCTTCCCATTAATCGCTCATATGCTACTCCTCCAAGTGCAATAATTACTTCAGGATTCATCTGCTCGATTTGGTAATCCAGGAGGGGAGCGTGAGCCAGAATTTCCTTTTGATTTGGCTTCCGGTTTGCTTTCCTCTGCCCGCCTGACCCTTTTTTGGTTGTCTTTACCCATTTGTAAGGGCGGCTTCTCACCGTACTTGTTATATAAACGTCTTTTCTTTCTACACCTATATAATTCAACTGTTTATCCAGTTCATCACCCGCTCTGCCTATGAAAGGTTCTCCTTCCACAGCTTCTTTTTCACCTGGTGCCTCACCGACAATCATAATTTTACCTGAATCATCGCCCTGACCCAGGACAAAACCTTCAACATCGCAGCCTGATATTCGTTCCTTTGCTTCCTTAATTAATTCTTCCGGAAATTGCAAAACAGACACCTTTCCCTTCCTTTTTATCTTATTGATACCTATATTCCACCGAAACGCATGTCCTACACACTGGAAGTTTTTTAGTTTTCAAGCCTCGCTAAAAGGAGTATTATTTGTAGGAGACCTTTATCCTAGAAAAATTTTGAAGGAGATCGATGATCATGCGTAGAATTTCCTCATTTATCGTGCAGTCCCACAAATGGCTGCTCGCTTTTTGGATTATGATAGCCCTTGGTATGGCTTATTTCGCCATTCAATTACCTTCTTTGTTGGAAGGCGACGGCTTCCGCACTGACGGGGAGTATGAGCAGGTAGAAGACAAATTAAATGAAAGCTTTGATTTTCCCGAATCCACTTTTCTACTATTATTTGAAGATAAGTCAGAGGATACTATCACATCCGTATTAGAAGATATAAAAGATTTAGATATTGCCTCCCGTATTCAGTCCCCACTCGATGATGAATCCATGCAAAAAGACACGACAGCTTATGCTTCTATCCAATTTTCTGAAGAACCAGAGGATATGAAAGAAACCATTCAACAAGTAGAGGGCATTACTAGCGATATAGACGGTGTTTCTCTCACAGGAGCCCCCGTGATCTCTGAAGATATCAATAAGGCGAGTCAGGATGATCTAAAACGTGCGGAACTCATCGGACTTCCAGTCGCCTTAATCATCCTGATCCTCGCTTTTGGTACTGCTCTTGCTTCTATTCTTCCATTAATCATCGGAGGAATTACCATTGTTGTGGGCTTTGGCGTTCTGGCTCTTATTGGGCAGGATTCTCAGCTGTCCATTTTCATTTTGAATATCGCACCCATGATTGGTTTGGCCCTCAGTATCGACTTTGCTCTATTATTTATTAATCGTTATCGTGAGGAATTATTGAAACAGGAAAAAGCTGACGCATTGAAGACTACGATTGAAACGGCGGGAAGATCCATTCTTTTCTCAGCGGTCTGTGTGTTCATCGGTCTTGCAGCTATGAGTGTGATTGAAGTAGATATCTTTAAGAACATAGCAATTGGAGGATCTGTCGTTATTGTAGTAGCGGTATTATGCTCCTTAACACTTCTACCTTCCTTACTTTACGTATTTGGTTCGAGTGTGAACAAATGGAGATTAATTCCATTTCAGAAGGATACAACACCCAGGTGGAGAAAGTTTGCGCGCGGTGTAATGAAGCACCCCGCCTTGATCTCTCTCACCGCCTTAGTGATTTTATTAATCGGAGTCATCCCTGTAACCAACATGAACTTATCTATCCCGACAATTAACGCTTTACCAGAAAGCTATGATTCACGAGCTGCTTTTGAAGTCATTGATGAGACGTTTATGGGAGGGGAAGAGAGCACCTCTTACATCATTGCTGAACGAAAAGGGAACTGGCTGGATGGAGAAGGGTTAGAACAGATGAAAGATCTTCAGGAAAAATTGTCTGAACCGGAGATTGTAAATTCTGTTGATACCCTGTACACCTCAAGTGAAATTAGTTCGCCTGAACAACTATCATCTGCTTTAGAACAGCCCGCATCACGGCAGCAGCTGGAGCCTGCGATCGAGCAGTTCATTTCGGAAGATCACTTGATGATCCCTGTTCAGTTAAACGTAGCGGCCAACTCTTCCGAAGCTCAAGAACTCATGACAGACTGGTCGAATGATGAATGGGAAGTTTCCATGATGTTCGGGGGACAGCCGAAATTCAACCAGGAAATTTATACAGAGATTTATGATAAGATCGGATTGACTTTGGCGATCATTATCGTTTCTACGTTCATTATCTTGATGATTGCATTTCGCTCCATTATTATCCCTTTAAAAGCGATCTTAATGAACGTGATCGGGCTGACCTCGACGTTCGGAATTCTTGTATGGCTCTTCCAGGGGGGACACTTTGGGCTGAATGAAGCGGATATTGCCCTTATACTCCCCGTAATTGTCTTCAGTCTTGTATTTGGATTAAGTATGGATTACGAAGTGTTTCTTATCTCAAGAATTCATGAGTTTTATCTAGAAACAGGTGATAATACAAAATCAACGATTGAGGGACTTGCGAGTACTAGTAAAATCATTACCTCTGCTGCCCTTATAATGATTGTCATTACGGGTGCGTTTGCTTTTACAGGCGTCGTGCCTGTCAAACAGATAGGAATCGGAATTGCCATCGCTATATTTATAGATGCTACGGTTATACGTCTGCTTCTCGTTCCTAGTTTAATGAAGCTTCTAGGTGACTGGAATTGGTGGCTGCCTTTCAGCACTTATAATAAAAAAGGAAAAAGAACTTCTGTATCCAGATGAGAATGGGGCCTTGAGCCGATAACAAGTGATCCCCGATTCTCCTCTGTGGCAAAAATAAGCTGATCGAAAAACTTCATATTTTTCGATCAGCCTATAGCGGCTCTTTGGCCGCTTTTTTATTTAATCTGGAAGACCAAATAAGTCGTAACAAAATAGGTTACTATTATAAGAAAGGAAGGCCATAAATAGTTCCAAGGTTTTGCTTTCCTCCTGGTAATACTTAAGATAATCAACAGGATAAATAGAATCGATGCCCCCGCTGTTATTAAATTGGCAGAACTTGAACCTTGAAGAAGATTTCCTCTAAAGTACATCAGATCAGTTATCGCTAGAATCATTAAATTAAAAGCATTACTGCCAAGAAGAGAACTAATTCCTAAATTAAAATTTCTAAGTTTAAGCGCTGTTCCCACACTGACTGCATCAGGAAGGGATGTACTGATGGCCACAAGAAAGGCTCCAATGAAAGAAGCTCCAATCCCTGTAATAGCAGAAATTCTTTCCGCCGTAATTGTAAGGACACTCCCTATGATCATGATTAAGACAGCGGAAACAATAAAATGAAATAATACCTGCTTATAGGTGTATTCTGAGTATTTTTTGTTCTTGTCCTCTCTCTTTACTTTTCTTCCTTTATATTCTGTGCGGTCATTAATTAACTTTGAGCCTATAAAATAGATTAGTATAGTAGCTATTGCCGTATAGCTGACATGATAAATAGGCGTTGGTAAAGAAAAAGTCAAACCAAGCATGACAATCAACGTCATGAGAATGACCAGCCAGCCATACAGCTTACTCTCAACCGTCGCATGAGTTAAAATTTGATAGCGTCTATAAACAATATCAAATATAGCAAGCCCCATAATATTAAATAGATTACTTCCGATCAGATTTCCCACAGCCAGATCAGGACTGTCAATTATGATAGCAGTCACACTTGAAGTAAGCTCAGGCAATGATATGGCAATTCCGATAATAGCCCCCATAAATGCCGAAGAGGCCTGGCTTTTTTCTTTTACGGCGTCTCCGAATACAGCCAGTCTTGAGGCCACAAAAAACGTACTTATTCCTGATAAGAAAAATAATACAAATATTAACCAATCACTCATTCAATAATCTCCTTCATCTATTCATTCCAGTTATACATTATTTTAGCAACATTTTGTCACCTTTCCCTCTCCTAACCGTTCTTAAACAGTAAAAAAAGACCAGCAAAATGCCGGCCTTAGTATGCCTATTTATCGTATTACTGTTTTACTGCGTTTTTTTCATCTTCTTTAATTAAGTCGGCTGTCAGCTGCCCTGAGAGTGTAACCATCGGAACGCCTCCTCCAGGGTGAGTAGAGCCACCGGCGAAGTATAGTCCGTCATACACCTGACTTCTGGATGGAATTTTAAAACCGCCATTCGATTTACGATCAGCAGCAATTCCATAAATAGAACCACCATTAGGTCCGTATAAAGACTCTAAATCTTCTGGGGTAAACCGGTATTCAAATTCAATAGAATCTCTCAAATCTGTGAGTCCCATTCTTTCAAGCTTTTCAATGACTGTCTCCCGGTATTGATCCCAGTCAATCGGTTTGCGTTTTCCATTAGTCAGCGGGGGTACATGGGTTAGTACAAATAAGTTGTCTTTACCCTCCGGCGCCTGTGTCTCATCGGATCTCGCAGAAATCCCAATATAAATGGTTGGATCATCCGCCGGTTTACCCTGATCAAATATTTGTTTAAATTCTTTCTCAGGATCCTCGGAGAAGAAGAAATTATGGTGCTTTAATTGATCGAATTTTTTATCCGTACCAAGAAGCAGGACAAGTCCTGAAACGGTAGGATCGAACTTCTTCTGAAGCGTTTTTGTTTCTTTCTTCACTTTGGATGTCTGTGGAGCCAGGCGACGATAGGCAGGAATCGCTTCAAGGTTTGATACTACCACATCAGCTTCATGAACGACCCCTTCTTCTGTTTCAACTCCTACCACTTTCTCACCTTCTACAACCAGGCGCTGGACAGGAGTATTTAAGTGAATATCTACGCGAAGTTCATCCATCAATCGGCCCATGGCTTCTGCAATCTGATACATTCCTCCCTTAACATAATGAATACCTAATCCTAGCTGCACATAGACCAGCTGATTCAAAATGGCAGGGGAAGAGTATGGATTGGAGCCTACATACATGACAAAGAAATTGAATAACTGCTCCAAATATTTGTTATCGAAATGCTTATGCGTCGACTTTGCTACGGTATTTAATGGATCCATCTTTAATAGTTCACTCAGTTTATGATGACTTTTCAAATCTTTTAAGTCCTGAATACTATATTTATAGAAGCTTTTCATACATAATTCATACATATCCTGTGTATAAGAAAGAAAGTCTGTAAGCTTACGGTTCGGACGATCCGTAACTTTTGCCATCTCCTCAAGCATGCTTGGCAGGTCACTTGTTACGTCGAGTTGAGTACCGTCTTCGAAAAAAGTTCTCCATTGCGGTTCTACACGCTCTACCGTTATGTAATCCTCAAGTTTACGGTGTACGCTCTCAAATAACTGCTCTAATACCCACGGCATCGTTAAAATGGAAGGACCCGTATCAAAAGTAAAACCTTTTCCTTCCCTGCGGTTTAACTTTCCACCAAGGTTACTGTTCTTCTCAATTAATTTTACCTTATATCCGTCTCCGCTTAAACGGATAGCTGTAGACATACCACCAAGTCCTGCACCTACGACAATCGCTATTTTCTGTTTCAACACTTCCACCTCCACAGTTAATAAACAAACGGAATCAAACGATATCTTGTTTGACACCAGTTTCGATACATCTCTCCATGAGCATTCGTCAGCATGGCTTCTTCAATGCGAATTCTATGTAGTAAGGCGGCTGCCAGCAATCCACCACAAAGAATAGCTGTCCACAAATTTCCCACTCCCAGGCAAAAACCAACAATGATAAAGAACAGCCCTGTATATAAAGGGTGCCGTAATTTCCGGTAGGGGCCGCTGCTCACTAGACGATCACCTTTTTTTACAGACACGTCCCTTGTAAACTGGTCTTTTAAATGAAGAATTCCCCAGTAGCGTAAAACAACTCCACTTGCGTAAAGAAGTAAACCAAACCACCACAGGGTTCCAGAGGTAATTACCCCTATTTCCCATTCACGCATAGCTAGCGATAGTGCTACCGCCAGTATAACGGCAATAAGGATAAGGGGGAACGATTGGCGCTCCAGATGTTCACCCTTAGAAGAACCACGATTGCGGAACAGGATGAACTCACCGACCCACAGTGCAGTTACCAGCAAAAAAGCGGCTTCGAACGTATTCATGTATCCGAACTACTTCTGGGATAAAGCTCCTTCCTAGCCATCATGTTCCCCCTCCTAATTCTCATAGCTGCTACCCTCTCGCTTTTCCCATAATCCAACCAGCTTAAACGGTTGAACACTCTCTGAGAATTGCTTGAAAGATTGAGCAGCAAAATTTATGATGGTTAAAGGAGAA
This sequence comes from Halobacillus sp. K22, assembly GCF_052246795.1. Classification (NCBI taxonomy): domain Bacteria; kingdom Bacillati; phylum Bacillota; class Bacilli; order Caryophanales; family Bacillaceae; genus Halobacillus; species Halobacillus sp. K22. Next base: position 94,471 of record NZ_JBQQCN010000010.1, read on the forward strand.
TACATAATACACTCCATCTCATAGGTTCTTTAAATTCCAAGGAGATGAATACAGCGAATGGAACTGTTATATGCTATCTTTATTATATCTGTTGTTCTCCTCACTTTCTATATTATCTTTAAATCGCTGACCAAACAGAGTTATATCCTCATGGTCATAATTGTTATTCTTTATTCAGCACTTTTAGTTTGGAGTTTTGTAGAATAGGAAAGACCGGTGCCAAAGCACCGGTCTTTTTATTATTTCTTTTCTTTTCTCTGTTTATTAATTGCTTCCCTGATATGATAGAGCTCCGCGTACATAGCTGTTGCATACACGCTGAGAATACTCAAGAACATGGATAAAACAAAAACAGATCCATCCAAATCAAATCCGAGCACGGAAGTGAAACCAACAATGGCCCCAATGATGACTCCGATCCCGGTTAAAAAGATGATTTTTTGTAACGTTACTGAATAAAACACCCAATCACCTCTTCCACATAATCTATGGTTAGTTATACCCTTAGCGGTCCTCGCTTACACGTATAAGGTTTTGTCAGTTAAATCATGAAGCATTATTATTTCCTGAGCATTAGTTCTTATTTGAGGCAAATAAGTCTGTAGATCCCATGATTATATATAAATGCTCTGATAAAGATTGTTTTTGATTTTTAATAAGTAAAGTCTTCAAATAACGGGCCGTTTACTGTAAGACTCAGTTTCGTGATATTGGTTATGAGGAAGGTCCTTCGGGGGACGATTTCGCTTTCCGCGGGCATGTGCTGAGCTTCCTCGGGCTTAACAGCCCTGCGGGATCTCACCGATCATGTTTATCCCGCAGGAGTCTGCATCGTCCCCCTCCGGACCTTGCCAAATCAGCAACTCGAAACCACTTATGGTATCTTCTTGAAGCACAAAATGAGCATGGGAGCATCAGGATTTGTCGTGCTATAAATATGGGGAATAGCCTGTCATTGGAGTATTTAAGACCAGTTAAGAAAAAGAGCACGTTCTCTTCTAGCAGGGTCCGTTATTCTCCTGTGGCTGGGTTGGTGAGGAAATGGCGATACTCCCATGGGAGTAGGGACTAGGTGAGATCCCGCAGGAGTGAAACGAGCGAGGAAGCTCACCGTTCCCCCATAGGAAAGTGTTCAAATGTGCAATCACCCCGATAGACACGAACAGCATAAGCCGACCATCAAAAGGATGGCGGTTTTTCCATCCGTTGATGAGCGGCTTATGTCTCGAGGGTCTGGGTGATGGAACAAGACGAGTTATTTCCCCACCAGCCCTTCTCCATTTAACGTAACGGGTCCAGATTATCTCGAAATTGAGTCTTCCGCAAACGGGAGCTTATCTATAACAAGGAAAAACGAGATTTAATGGAGCATATTAAAAAATCCCCACCGGCATTTGACTGCCATGTGGGGATTTCTTCATTACTTATTAAGCTCCTGCCCAGACATCTTTAGCAAGACGCCCTTCTGATTCAAGCTTCCTCATCCACTCAGCTGCCTCTTCATAAGTCGTTTCATGCTGATATTGGTAACTATTTATAATACTTTCTATGACCGCAGGGGCCATTTCACTGCCATCACCGCAAATGTACAGGCGGCCTCCTCGTTCTAGCACCGAAAGAACAGTAGAAGCGTCTTCCCATAGTCGATCCTGGACGTACACTTTACCTCTTCCTTCAATTCTTGAAAAAGCAGTATGGAGGCTAATGAGGCCTTTATCTGCCGCATTTTCCAGCATGTTTTTATACAAAAAGTCCTGCTCTGGATGGCGGCATCCGAAATATAAATGCGCTTCTCCAAGGTTATGCCCTTCTTCCAGCATATTTTCTCGTGCTTGAATAAATCCACGGAATGGAGCGATGCCGGTTCCCGGACCGACCCATACCATCGGCGTTTCTGGATTTTCAGGCAGAGTAAAGTTAGATTGTGGGGTGTTAATAAAACAAGCCACCTTATCATCAATATCCCGGTTAGCCAGATAATTGGATGCTGTTCCTTTGAACTCTCCTCTTCCGCTCCAGGCCGAATCTTTCACCACACTTACTGTAACACTCGCCTCATGCGGATACTTTCTAGGGGAGCTGGAAATTGAATAGTAACGAGCCTTAAGCGGTGGAAGAAGAGCCAAGAATCTCTCAAAAGGAACTTCACATGACAAGTAATCTTCAAGAAGATCCAGCATCGTAAGCCGCTTGCCTAGTATTTCAGTTTTGTAAGTCTCATCATCAAGAAAATTCTCCAATTCCATTTTGTGTGGAGGACAAGGGTTATTCGCGGCCAGGTCCCGAAGCTGGCTCCGGGTAGCCGGTTCTTGCAGCTCCACATAAGAGGTGAGGAGCTCTCTTAAACTGATCGGCTGACTCGTTGGGAGATGCGTCGCTTTTCCAGTGTCTTCACCAAGAACGACGTACTCTTCTCCCTTTAATTGAAAACGCCGAAGTACACGTTCCACCAGTTCTGTTCCATTTTGGGGAAGAACGCCCAGGTGATCGCCCTCCTGATAATTCACCCCTTCAGGCAGTTTTAATTCAAGATGCCGGGTACTTCGTTCATTGCTAGTCTGTAATTCACTATTTTCCTTCACCACCGCTGTAAAAGCATGGTGAGTACGGGCAAGAGGAGTCTGGGTGACACCACTTACAAACTCCATAGAAACATTACTGGATGGATCGCCAGCTTTCTCCAGTTCTAAATTAAACGTTTCTGCGAGTGCTGGCCATAATGTTTCTTCCCACTTTTCTAAATCGCCTTCAAAGTCTTCACTCGCATCTCCGTCTCCTCGTGTAATGATACGCTCCGCTCCCAGATCCTGGAGTTCTTCATCAATCAGTGTTGGAATTCTTTGATAAGTGCTGGCCCAGTTCCGGTCGCCACATCCAAATACAGCATAGCTCACTCCTTTAGCTTCACCTTCATTTGCTTCCTGAAGCCAACGGACAAAAGCGTCAGCATTATCAGGTGGGTTTCCATTATAGGAGGCTGATACCAACAGAACGACCCCTTCTGCAGGCAGTGCTGCTTCATATTGATTTAAAGGAGCGGTTTTAACATCAAAACCCCGCTGTTTTCCAGTCTGCGCAAGTTCTCTAGCCACTCCTTCTGCTGTACCCAGGTTAGACCCGTATAATACCAGTAAGGGGGTGAGGTGGGCATCAGCTTCAGGCACGCTTGCCGTTTCCGTTTCAGATGCTTTTTCTGCTTCTTTTTGAACAGGGGCAGCCTGCATTAAAGTCGCATCACGTCTTGATTTTACGCGCATGGTCAACCCATCCGGCTTCATTGTTAAAGTTTCTTTAACATCCAGTTGATAATTCGCATGGTCCTCCAGGTCAAAGTATTGTAACACCATCCCAAGGACGAGAGTAGCTTCATGAAGGGCAAACTGTTGTCCTATACAAGCCCTCTGTCCATTCCCAAACGGTTTATAGGCATGGTTCGGTATTTGGGATGGATCCTCAAAACGTTCAGGCTTGAACGTCTCGACATCTTCTCCCCATACGCTTGTATCCCGGTGAAGCTGAGGGAGAAGCAGCGTAAACGTCTCTCCTTTTTCTACTTCAAATTCTCCGGCAAGCGTAGTATTTTCTTTCGCATAAACGGAAAAAGCAGGAGCCGTTGGCCATAACCGTAAAGCCTCGTTTAATATCATTCTTACATACTTTAGTTTTTTCACTTGTTTATAGGATGGTATATCCTCTCCCAGCACTTCATCCACTTCTTCCTGAGCTTTCTTTAACTTTTCAGGATTTTTAAGTAGATAATGAATGGCAAAAGATAGAAGACCACTAGTTGTTTCGTGTCCGGCAATCAGAAAGGTAATAATCTGGAAGCGGATATTTTCATCGTCCAGCGATTCTCCAGTCTCCGGATCTTTCCCTTTCAACATATGAGCAAGTAAATCATCTTCTCCTTGATCACCTGCTTTCTTGCGCTCCGCAATTAACTCATCAACTAGGTTGAACATATAATCAATATCTTCTTTATACTGTTTTTTTGAACGGATCATCAGCTTATCTTGAATATCCAGACGCTGAGTTTGATTCATAGATTCATCCAGTGCATGCACCATCTTTTCTACAAAAGGGTGAGACCTCTCACGGTAAAAGCTATTAAACCGGTAATTAAACCCGCACAGCCCTATAGTGTCAAGGGTTAATCGGGTCATGTCTTCTGGAACCTCAATTTCTTCATTCGGATTAAGCCGCGCCCATTTTTGTATAAGCTGAGAAGCAAGATCAACCATTTTATTATGATAGCCTTTCATTGCTTGCTGGCTAAAGCTGGGTAATAAAATATTATGCGCTTTTTTCCAGTTGATTTCTTCTGTTTCACTGGTAAATAGACCGTCTCCCCCAAAAGCCCGGACTTTTTGCAGTGCAGGTCCGACCTTCTTATCAAAACGAGACTCATCACAGATCTCAGCGGCAAACTGTGCACTTGAAACAAATTGACTGGTACGGCCAGGGAATTGAAACTGATAAAGCGGACCGTATTCCTCAGCTAGTTTCATAAACGACTGTATAGGCTTTTCTTTATTGATAAGCGGCAAATTCCCGAGTGGTCCATAGGATTTAGGCTGCGGAAGATTTTTTGTGTTTTCCACGAATAGTCACCTCATAAAATAGTAATGTATATATACCGGAATGAATATTCATTCCTAATTAAAAATAAATACACTATCGTGTTTAATGATAGCGTATAGCATCCCAACAACTTTCTTCTACTCCAATAAATAAATCATCTGTTTCTTCTATACTTCCAGCACGCACCAGCTGATGCAGTTCCAGAAAACCACCAAAAATAATTGCAATCATTGCCATGGAAGGAAGATCACGAATAACTCCTGCTTCCTTTCCTTGATCAAGGAAATGCTTTAATCTGCTTAAAAGCCGCTCAAAATCTCCACGACTGGTTTCATTTAAGAAGTAAGCACCATTGTGAGTCTTAATGAAATAAAGAGCATTTTCATGTTCGCTTGTAAAACGGGTCATTCCTTTAAACAAATGGTGAAATTGTTCTCTAATGGATGAATTCCCAGGGTAACCTTCTGAAAGCGTATCAGCAAACATCTTTACATAATACTGAAATAAAGTATTCACTAGAACTTCTTTATTATCGAAATAACGATAAATTGTTCCAGCTCCCACCTTCGCTTCATTAGCAATCATGGGAATCGTTGTGGCATCAAACCCTCTTTCAGCAAATAACATGAGGGCGCTGCTTAAAATATTGTCTCTTTTCGTTGGTGCAACCATGATCAGTGACTCCTTTAATTTCGGAATGAACGTTCATTCCTATTATAATTATAGCATCCCCTCTTTTCAACCAATAATAGATTCACGTTTTCAAAAAGAACCGATAAATTTGTTTTAGAGTTAGCAAATTGTGAAACACTTTCCTCAGGAAGAGAAATAAATAAAGTTCTCTTCTACACTTTAGGAGGTGGAGGAATATGGAAAATACCACTTATAAAACAGGCGAAAGCGTGCCGGAAGACGGCACTTATAAAGTAGTAAGCCGCGTGGATGGTGGAGAACTCAACAAGGATGACACGGAAATAATGATTGAAAAAGGTCAGAAGTTCCCTAACTCCCCCTCAACTGATAAGGAAGCAAACTGGACAAAAGCATAACCATTGCTTTCTGAAACCGGGCTTTTCTGCACTTTTATGTGCAGAAGAGTCCTTTTTTTAGTAGATTTTCTCTTTATTATACTAGTATATCTCATACCCTCTTCAAAAAAATAAAAACAATTTGGGACTATTAATCGGTAAATTTATTCTTCACCCTTCTTTTTAATTACCAAGATAGTTAATTTTTGAAACTTATTAATTCATTTGAGATGCATTTTTAGAAGGAAATAGAAAAGGAAGGCTGACAATTTCAGCCTTCCTTAGTCATAAGAGTTCATTAATTTAATCGTTTTTCGCCTTCCTATTGTTTGGATTGCTTGCGAATAAAAATACCAGCTGCTGCAAGGGCTGCAACTATGGAAGCATATAACCAAATGTCATGATTGGAAGCTGTACCGCCCATACCAGTGTCTGGCATTTCAGCAGGCATCTGCTCGCTCATAAACATCTCTGGGTTCTGGGCGACGATTCCAGTAGAAAGTGCTTTGGAAGCACCAAACATGTGTGCATAAGAATCTCTCAATGTCTCATAAGTTTGTTCATAGTCTCCTGCTGCATATTGATCAAAAGTCTCAAATAAGAAATCGGCATGCTGTTGGAGGCTTGGGGCAAGCTTCTCAGCACTAAGTTCTCCATTTGTTCCTTCTTCAAGGAAGTTGGCAAACGTTTCGCGGTAATCCTCTAACGCCTGCATTGCTTCTTTTTGTTTTTCTTCATCTTCATTTGCTGTTGCTTTTACGTAAGATACAAAGTCTTTGATATGCTGTGTCCAAATCTCATTGAATTGATTGCCAGCTTCTTCGCCAAACACTTTCGTCATAGCTTTTGTAAGGTCTTCTGTGTTGTTGGAAAGGGCTTGAGCTGACGCTTCAAAATCTTCTGAACCCTCCAGACCATTTTGCATAGCCATTGTAGCCAAGCCTACATGTTCACTTAGCAAATGATTTAAGTTCGAGCGCAAATCGGCAGCTGGATTTACAGCTTTAGTATGGTTGAACTTGTCCGGGAATTGATTAACAATGGCACTTGACATGCCTTTACTTACCCCGTACATATGCTCGATCGCTTTTCGTTCTTTCATGTAAGCTTCTTCATAGTTTCCTTCAACATAAGCATCAAAAGCTCCAATTAATTGGTTAACATGCATTTGCAGGCCTTCAGATAGATTTTCAGCTTTCAAACGGTTTCCAGTTGCTTCTGAAATAAATGTAGAAAAGTCTTCACGGTACTGACTGAGTTCATCCAGTGCTTCTTGTTTCGCTTCTTCATCCTCATTGCCCGTAGCTTTCACGTAATCGACAAAATAACCGATATGCTCCGACCACATATCTTCAAATTTGTTTCCAGCTTCTTCTCCGTAAACCGAAGAGATGGCTTTCGACAAGTCTTCCGTATTAGAAGATAAAGCAGATGCGGATTCCTCAAAGTCTTCAGCACCTTCTGCACCCTTCCTCATAGTTTCAACCGCAAGGTAAGCATGTTCACTAAATAAATTATCCAGCTGAGCGCGGAGTTCCACTGCTTCTGTTGATACTTGCGGCATCTTATGATCCTCAGCATTTACAACATCCATTGATGTAGGGACTAGCAGAGTTGCACTCATCGGTACGACTAACAAAGCTTTTTTGAAATTCATAATGTTTTCCTCTCTCCTTTATTTTTGGTTTTTTCACTAAGCTATCGCAGCAAAGAAGATTTTGGATCACATTTTTATTGAAAAAACTTAAATCGAGTAGGAGGAGGTGACTAACCTCCGTCCTCTCACACCACCGTACGTACGGTTCCGTATACGGCGGTTTCATAAAATTCAACGTGCTTTCAATGATTTCAAACCCATACGTTGCCAATAATGGTCATTGAGTGTGCGGTGGAGAATAGGGCTGCTGGCTATACGCCAGTAGCCTTTTCTTGTGTTTCCCTATTCATAGGCTTTCGCCTTTGTCACTCCCAGGGCCATTAAATTCTTCACCTTCGTCTTGGGCAACTTCCATTCTTTCCATCGAATCATTCGGAGTCTTCTTCTCAACCATTCCATCATTCTTTTGAAGACAAAAGGCGTTTCGGCCAACTGAAAGTAGTTATACCATCCGGTAAGAAATTCATTGATTTTCTTAATTCGGTATTTCATATCGGCACTCCACTTTCGACTTGTCAATTGGCGTAGACGTTGTTTGGCCTTGTGAACCGAATCCTTATGGACGCGCACTCTAGCTTTTCCTTTCACCGAAGGTGTAAAACTGAACCCGAGAAACTTACGTTTCCAAGGGCGACTCACCGTGCTTTTCTCTCGGTTTACCTTGAGTTTTAGCGTCTTTTCGAGGAAAGTTGTCATATTCCTGAGGATTCGCTCAGCGGCGCGTTTGGAACCTGCATACATTTGGCAGTCATCGGCAAACCGAACGAAGCGAATCCCTCTGGATTCCAGTTCTTTGTCCAGTTCATCGAGCACAATGTTAGAAAGGAGAGGGCTTAATGGACTTCCCTGAGGTGTTCCTTTTCGGTTTGGGGTCGTAAGCCCACCTTCCATAATGCCTGCTTGAAGATATTTTCGGATAAGACGAAGCACCCGAGGGTCTTTAATGCGGAAGCTTAGCGTTCGCATCAAACGGTTGTGGTTCACTCGGTCGAAGAATTTCTCGAGGTCGATGTCCACCACCCAGGTGTATCCTTCATTGATGTAGGACTTCGCCTGTCTCACATCATGTGCTCGCTTTCCCGGTCGGAATCCATAACTTTGGGTGGAAAACGTCGGGTCATACATCGATTGAAGATAGAGGTTAAGCGCTTGTTGGATCGTACGATCCATCACCGTTGGGATACCTAACTTCCGGTTACCTCCGTTCGATTTCGGGATTTCGACTCGACGGACGGGAGACGGTTGATACGTACTCTTCAGAAGTTGATCGTGGATGGTATCCCATTCTTCCGAAATCTGAGCTTTCAGTTCGGAAGTGGAAACACCATCAACGCCATGACTTCCTTTATTCTTTGTCACCTTGAGATAGGCGGCATTCATATTGTTTCGGTGTAGGATGCTTTCCAACATATTTCGCTTACCCTCCACGTGACCATTTCGTTCTATTGTGTGGCATCGATCTTCCACCCCAGTTACGCCCTCGAAGACTTCACTTCTCTCTCGCAACTGGTTGATATATTCTGTGTCATCAGATGATGCGTACGCCAGGAAAATGGTACTCATTTTATGATTCAGCCCTTCCCCTACCTTCCGGAAGGTAAGGTACTATGGCTTCGGCTGACTTCTGATGGTTCAGCGATTCCTTAGGAATCGGTTACCGCATGTGTACGGCTTGTCCATCAGACCTCCCCGGGTAAAGGTATAAACTTCCTTTCCATCCCCGTCTCATTTACTGCCTGCCCCTTTGGTCGTTGGGGCTTCGTCTTGTTTCGCAGACTCCTCCCAGACAGACAGCCTTCTATGAGATTCGTGTTCCTCGGGGCGGAAATTTGTCTTCAGCTTCCTTCAGATTCCAGGTCTTCCTGGACACCCTTGCCTTTGACTAACAGCTACAACGACCTTCGCCGTTCGGGACTTGAACCCTAGAGTTTATACCCATGCCGGGCACACAAAAATTGCAGACAGCTGTCAAATGCTGTCTGCAATAGGATTCAAAGTATTTACAGTTCAGAGCTTAATATTACTTCTCCTTGAGGAGTTTTACTAGTTGCATTTGGTTCTTTCGATATGGCTACAGCATCCCAGTTTGTACCCTCAGGTAAGTTACTTAATGAGTAGGATACTGCACCTTCTCCACTTTGGTTCGCTACAAACGTTCCAGCCCGGTAAGGTTTTTCACCTTCAATGAGCCATACCTGGTAAACTTCTTCCCCCTGAAGCTGACCTAATTGTTCCGCCTGCAAGGTAAGAATATCGCCTTTTTCCTGCTGAATGAGAGCTGCGGTAGCACTAGCTTCTGTCCCTTCTGATTGAAGCTGTACTCTCGCCCTTACCTGGTCAGTCCCCGTTTCAAAACCAGACGGATTTGGTTCCTCAGGTTCTGGAGTCGTTTGCTCCTGATCATCGACAAGTGCGAAAAGGTTTCCAGCCAGGGAAAGCACTAACGCTGCTGCGAGTCCCCGCAGGAGCCAGGGCCGATTTTTTCCAGACTCAATTTTCTTTTCGTCGAGATTATTCACCTGTGAAGGTTTTTGGTGGTTTTTAATAGATGCATCGTTGTCATTTTCACCAGCGGCCGGGGATTCTTGAGAAAACACTTCTCCCAATACTCGGTCTTTCATGTCCTCAGGAGGGGTCACAGGTTCAGAAGCAAATGGCAAATCATCTGTAAGTATCTCTAATTCTTCCAATTCTTCCTTACAATCCGCACACGTTTCTAAATGGTTCTCAAATTCAACCTTTTCTTCTTCACTCAATTGACCATTAAAGTAATCAATTAAGTTATCGCATTCCTTACGCATCATGTACCCCCCCTTTCTGCGTTGATAAATGTTTCTTCAAATGTTTCAGGGCTAGCCTTATGCGGCCTTTTATGGTTCCCAGAGGTAATTCAGTTTGCGAGGCAATTTCACTTTGACTTAATCCTTTAAAATAAAATAAGTCCACCATTTGTTTTTGTTCATCCGATAACTGTCTAACTGCCTGCCGAATTTCGTACCCTCGCTCTTTCCACTCGACTAAATCTTCCATAGAGTCCGTTTCATCTTCAGGAAGATCCGTTTCTTCCTCTAAAGTAACTTCCTGTTTTTTATGCTTACGTATAAGATCAATAGCTGTATATCTTGTGATCGTTACGATCCAGGAAGAAAATTTCCCTTTACTTTCATCGAAGTGAGCTTTTTGCGTCCAAATCTTAATAAATACTTCCTGCAGTGCTTCTTCTGCTAAAGCTTGATCACCGGATAACTTGATGACAAAAGAATAAAGCAGCTTTTCATATTGATCATAGATCAATTCAAGCGCTTGTTTATCACCTTCAACAATCCGGCGATAGAGCTCTGTATCACGATTGCTCATAGCACACTCCTTTAATTGGTGGATATCATCATCATAGCATAGGGCATCTGCCTATACAGCTATCGGCCCCTGCCTTCATTTGGATCACTCTTTTTAAAGAACCTCTTGGATTTAAACAGAGATTTCTTATTGAATATAACGAACCTATCATCCCATAAAAAATACGCCCTTTCTAATAGAAAGGGCGCACGATATTTAATTACTAAGCTTGCATGGCTTCTCTCTCTTCACTTTCCTGATCATGCTTTTTCTCCGACTCCGCTACCACTACCGCACAAGCTGCATCACCAGTGATGTTAAGAGCTGTACGAGTCATGTCCAGCAGACGGTCGATACCAATAATTAAGGCAATTCCTTCGACTGGAAGAGATACTTGGTTCAGTACCATTGCAAGCATAATTAGTCCGACCCCTGGAACACCAGCCGTTCCTATACTAGCGAGCACTGCTGTTAGTACCACCATGACCAGTTGGCCGAATGATAAATCAGTGCTGTAAACCTGGGCAATAAAGACGGTGGCCACACCTTGCATAATAGCTGTACCATCCATATTAATCGTAGCTCCCAGAGGCTGGACGAAACTACTCACAGGTTTAGGTACATTTAAATTTTCTTGAGCCGTCTTCATGGATATAGGCAGCGTAGAACTACTGCTTGATGTACTGAAACCAACGGTCATTGCCGGGAAGAATCCTTTAAAGAACTTTATCGGATTCATTTTACCTAAGAAGGATACAGCTGATCCATAGGTAACTATCGCGTGAATAAATAATCCTAAGATAACTACAATCATATACATACCCATAGCTTGAGCACCGTCCAGTCCCATTGTACCGATGGCTGAAGCTAACAGGCCGAAGGCACCATATGGAGCGAATCTCATGATCAAGTTAACAAGGTACATCATAATGTCGTTCCCTTGCTCAATTAAATTCATAATCCCTTCTGTCTTCTTACCTAGAATAGCCAGGGCTAATCCGATGAAGATAGAAAAGGCTATTATTTGAAGCATATTTCCTTCTGCCATAGCCTGGATAGGATTTGTTGGAATGATTCCTGTAAACGTTTCGACCACTCCAGGAGCTTCTTCACTTTCATAGCTCGCATCAGCTGTATCAATGTTAATATTCCCAGGCTCGAAAATATAAGCGAGTGAAAGAGCAATGCTGATAGCAATCGTAGTAGTAACTAGAAAGAATGCAACGGTCTTGCCCCCAATACGCCCCAGCTTCTTAGGATCTCCCAGGGAAGCAGTTCCAAGCGTAATGGAAAAGAATACAATAGGAACAACTAACATCTTAATTAAATTTAAAAAGACGGTTCCTAGAGGATTGAATATAAAAGTATCTAACGTTCCAAATAGATCCGGTGCAGTGAAATGCAGTGTGATTCCTACTACGGCACCGAGAATTAAACCAATAAATATTTTGGTGGTTAGATTCATGGCGAAACCTCCTATAATAATATGAAAGCGCTTTCTTATATTTTTGTTAAAAAAATCGGGTGTATTAAATGATGCAGGGATCCCGAAACCCAAGTAGATTGCGCTATTTTTGAATTATAGCACAAATTGTATATTTATTGAATAAAATTTCTGAAACTATTCTAGGCAACCAACCAATCAGGTGGAAGGGCTGAGGACCTCTGAACCAAACCACCTTATTTCTTAACACTCATGGCGGGACTTTCTACTTTTATTCTTCCCTGTATTTTTCAACGGTCGCCTGTATATAAATGAACACATGAAAACTACCTCTTCGGAAAAGAGGCAGTTTTTGTGATTCACTTTGGTCCTACAATCTGCAGCCTTTCTTCTCTGCTTTTCAAAGCTCTCCTTAATACCTTTCCACTGATCTGGATCTTGGGAGGCTTCATAATCACCTCTATTTGCATCGGTGCTGCATGAGAAGCCACTCCGATCGAATTTCCTTCAGCTACTTTTGAAAGCGCTGAGTATTATATCGGACTAGGTCTATGAAAGTCAGCCATTTATTTAATTGAATATTCAATAGACTGGTTTAATTGTTCGACTATATCCTGGGCTTCTTCAATTCCGATGGATAGACGAATAATGTAATCCGTAATGCCAACCTTCTCACGATCTTCTTCAGACAAAGCACGGTGAGAGGTTCGAACTGGATAGGAAACCGTAGTTTCAACCCCCGCAAGTGTTGGAGCGATCTTAATCCAGCCCAGAGATTTGAAGAATTGATCCAAATCAATGCTTGAGGCAAGCTCTATTGTAACAATCGCCCCATTTCCGCGCTCCGAAACAAATTCGGGATAATAGACCTTCTTCACTCCTTTATTATCTTTGAGAGCAGCTGCTACAGCATTCGCATTGTGGGACTGCTGCTTCATTCGAAGGCCTAAGGTCTTTGCTCCTCGTTGAGTCAGCCACGCTTCAAATGGACTTAAATTCGCCCCAAGCGTTACAACTTTCTGAGTCGCCTCATGGATCAAGTCTTTATCGCCTGCCAGTACTCCGCAGGTTACATCACTGTGGCCTCCGATATACTTCGTGGCACTATGGACTACAAGACTAATTCCAAGCGGATAAGGGCGCAACAAATAAGGTGTCGCAAACGTATTATCCACCATAGTTTTTATTCCATATTCCCGGGCTAACTCGACTAGACCTGTTAAATTTTCGACACGCAAAAATGGATTAGAGATAGACTCTGCATAAAGAAGCTTGGTCCGTTCATTAATAGCATTACGAATCTGACGTTGATCCGAGAACGATACCATACTTACATCAATTCCAAATGTCTGCAGTTCTTTTGTAAGAAGTTTGTGAGTGCCCCCATATAAATCTTCAGCTGCAACGATATGATCACCGGGTTTAGCAACCGCTAGAATACCTGCCAAAATAGCTGACATTCCTGAAGAAGTAGCGACTCCTGCTTCAGCTTCTTCAAGATTAGCAATAGAATCTCCCAGTTCATCGGTGTTCGGATTCCTTTCACGGCTGTATAAGTAAGGAGAATCTCCTTCGTAGTAACTTTCCAGATGGTCTAAATCTTTAAAGGTAAAAGCAGTTGTCTGGTAGATTGGTGTATTTTTACTATTTTGTACAAGGGTCTGATCGACTTTGTTGTGAACGATTTTCGTGTCAAAAGATGATTGTTTTTTCATAATGATGATCTCCTCCACTTTCACTGTTAATCAACGATTATATAGAGCAAGTGCACTTTTTGTCAAAGTTTTTTGACTTCTTCAAGAATAGCCTGGCGCACAAATTCATAGTAGGCAGGATCATGGGGGACAAAATCCTGAAAGTGGGTGAGGTACTTGTGATTATCCAAAACAGACCTTGCCTCCGTAGACTCTTGGGTCCCCATGAGTATTTGTTTAAATGCATTGATCTCTATCCTTACGAGATCTTCCACTTCTTTTCCGGGTGAAAGAGCTTTTTCATTCGGATAATAAGAAAGAAACACGCGACAGAACTCCCTGTCTTTAAAATGGTCAGTAAAAAGCTCTGCTTTATATGTACCTATACTTTTTAGATCTGCTTTTAATAAAGAAAGACCTAGCTCTTCGTATATTTCCCTTAGACCTGCCTGAATAATATTTTCCCCTGCTTCAATGTGGCCGGCGGCGGAAATGTCATATAGTCCGGGGAATTCTGCTTTATCCGCAGACCTTTTTTGAAAGAGCAAATAAAGTTTTCCGTCAGAACTCTTTTCATAAAACCAGCACTGAAATGTCTCATGCCAGTCTCCATCACGATGAACCTCGGTGCGTTCTTTTACATCTAATGGATTTCCTCTCTGGTCAAAAACTTGCAGCCACTCCGTCACTGGACCCCTCCTAACTCGTTCAATTTATGTTCGAAACGTTCTTTTTCTTCAAGAAAAGGATAGTGATTACTTTCTTTAAAGACCGTTAATCTAGAATGATGCAAATGATGATGCATTTCAATGGAAAATTCCACCGGGCACTGTACATCATATTTTCCTGCGACAATCCAGACAGGTACGTTTATTTTGTAAAGCTGCTGTGTGACATCAAAAATATGAAGTTCCCTTGCAAAAAAATCGATCCGTGTTCGCGCCATTTCTTTATGTATGTTTTTTGAAAAGTAAAGATCATACGCGCTATCACAAACTAATGACAGCTTCGTTCTCTCCGCCTGTAAACGACGCTTTTCCTGACTGGTTAACAGCGGAGACTTCAACTGCTCAATTAATTGCTGCATATATGAAAATTGCGGATGATGTTTATGGTAAATACACTTAGGAGAATCCATGTACATACGGGCAGCAGCATTGGCAATAACCAACTTCTTCAATGAATGAGGTGCAGCCAGTCCATAAACTAAACCGAGCATTCCACCAGTCGAATGACCAGCAAAGATCCAGGAATTAAGCTTCAATTCTTCCCTGATGGCTTCCAGGTCTAATACAGATTCCACCATACTTAATTGATAAGGTTCATGTGCTGCTTCAGACTTTCCTGCTTCTCTCAAATTCACCAAGAATACTCGATATAGACTGGTGAAGCAATCGGCAAAGTAATCCCCTGTAGAATTAAAAGCTGAATATAGATGGCTGACACAAAGAGGCGGGCCCTCTCCCTTACAGAAAACTTCGAACTTCCCTCTAGGTGTAACTAACATAATCTTCTTCCATGTTCCCATACCGCTCCCCCCTCTTTTCCTCTAAGTTTAGCAAAGCCCCCGTTATGATGGAAGAATACTCCACCTCAGGTCATCCATATTTTGTAATTTTGTTAACAATAACCATGTTTATCTTTTTGGGTATAGAGGAATTCTATTTTTGAAGGAGGCGATACGTATGACCAGTAAAAAACAGAGACGAGGAAAAGTGGAAAGTACAAACGAAGCAGCTGAAATCTTTAACAGCCGTCTAACGTACACAAAAGCTTTTGCTCACCACCAAGAGACCAATTCCGAAGATAAACCTTCCGAAGGCGACGCTATGTATCATCATTATACCGACGAAGATTAAAAGCCTGACTCCATTCCACTGGGGCCAGGCTTTACAATTTCCCCGCTTAATAAACAGTTTTACAAGAGCACCCTTCTTTCTGCATGTAATTCCCGTTTTCAGGATTAAAATAGTACACATGTGCTTCCCGTTCTTCACACTAGAGAATTTAAAAACTTTTTCTGCGTACTGACTTCTCCAATTCTTTTAACAGGTATGTTCCATTTTATTTGTTTTCTCTTCCTTCCACAGTTTTTCTTCAGTTTCCTTGTAAGTAGAGTCAAGAGCTGCACTTTCACTTCCTTTCTATATAATCCTTGCACTTCTGCTATAACTTCTCTAAATAACTTAACAGACCTATAGCGTAAAGCATGAAATTTGCAAACTGAATGTAAACTGGTTGAATGAGCCCGATCCCTAATACAATCTTTTCTTCCAATGTTATAACAATGATGAACCAAAAAAGCGTGTTCGATCATTATCCAATCCAAATTCACCTCGTTTTATGTCCGAAAATTCTGTTATTATTAGTATAATAGTTACAGGATTAAACGATGAGTGAATGACCATTAAATTACATAAGATGGCTAATAGGAATTAAATAATAGAAAGGGTTATACATATGTGGAAAAACAAAAACAAATGGAAGTGGCTGGGTATTATAGCCGTACTGCTGATTTTTGCAGTAGGAACGTACATGACTACTTCAGACAGTAAGGATCGTATTACATACAGCCAGAAGTCGAAACCACAGCGAAAAGCAAAGCCAGTAAATCAGGATGATCTGCCGACTAAATGGCAAGAAGTTGAAAGCTACCAGAACATAAATGATTTTTATAAAGAAAGAGTACCTGGCCTTGAGATTGCACAGGAAAGAGGATTAACCACTTTCCCCCAAGAATCTACAAAGCTGCCGGAACTTGATGGCCGCATGCAAATTAATGAAGTATGGCATAGCGGGCGCACCATTTATATCTTTTACAGCATAGATCTATCCGCATTAATTACGGAAGAAACCAATAACTATGTCAACAATGTTCCTTCCGTAGAAGAAGTGAAGCTGAAAAAGGAAAAAGGTGCCGATACACAATCACTTTCCTCTCATGCTCCGCCCATGCAGTATGGCGAGGGGGTTATTTTTGAAAATCGTTTGTATAGTATGGTCCAAACGATCCCCATCCCCGAAGAGGGGGAGCCAGACCGGATGATGCCTAACCCTGAAGAGTTTAACCAACAGTTGTTAACCTCGATGACCTTCAGAATTAATGGAAATATGTACGAATCAAAGTCCATGCCTGTTCAATATACATTTGACCCAGATAAGAACCTGTTAGCACAGTACACCTTTGATGAAAAGTATCAAAATGACGGACTGACTGTTGAACCTTTGGAACTTAATCTTGGAATTACGGAAAGTTTTCTTAAGGTAAGAGTCGATCATGAGCGAGAGCAATTCAATTCTTCCATGAACGTCATTTTAAAAACCGCAGATGGACAGCAAATCCCTATCACCCCATTCCTGCAAAAAGTGAAAGGTAAAGAGGCTATTTATGAAGGGTATTTCAGGCCGGTCTATTCTGAGCCGGACGATGTGTCACTTGAAGTGAAAAACGTGCACTTAACTAGCGGAGATTCCTTTTCTTTTAATGTAGATCTTTCTGAGATAAATCCAAAAGTAAGAGGGAACACAAGTGTGAATGAAAAGGCAGCAGAAATCTACAATACGGATGTTTATATTGAGCAATTAAACACTCATGGTGAGCACGGAATCGATGTACAACTAGGGTTTAGACCTCAAGATTTTGAACAACCTAAAAAATTAATTGGTATTTCACCCAGAGAAAGTGGAAGTCCTGCTTTTGAACGGCCTCAAAATGTGCATATCGAGAGTGATAACGGCAAGGAAGCAGATGTTGAGTATGGTGGATCAGAAGACAGCGCCTATATTAATGTGAAACATTCGCTTGTTCAGAAGGCTTCCAGTCTGGATATAACTTTGAAGAATGCAGTCTATACGAAGCAGATCAATCAGACGTTTGAAGCAAATAGAAAGTAAAAAAGCAGAGATCAACTCTCTGCTTTTTTTGATAATACCTTTCTTTCTAGAAACTCAATGATGTAGTGGTTAAAGATCGACCAGTGTGTCGCCGGAATTTGATGATAAGCCCTCTCAATATAAACCAGTGTCGTATCAGGGCAGTCAAAATAATATTTAACATGGTGATTAATCCAGAATTCCTTAGTTCCATACATAAGAAGAAGTGGCACTTCTAAGTTTGGAAGTCTTCGACTGCAATCGAAACGAAATCCCCTGTTGTAGAATTCATACCACGCATCCGGGTTGGATTTAGCCATATGTTCACTTAACTCCCGCTTAATAAGTGGATCTCTAAAGTGAGAATTACTTAATAACTTGGCAAGCGTCTCTGGACTTCTCCTCACCCATTCCATGCCTACTAAAAATTCAAATCGTAACCCGCCAGTGTCGACCTTTGGAAACCCACCTGCCAATACAATTGCGTGGACTCGGCTCGGAAAAGTTAAGGCAAATTCCTGCGCGATCATACCGCCGCACGAATAACCAACAAGTGTTACTTTATCAAGCCTCAAGTGGTCAATTAATTGATGAATTTCCCTGGCGTAAAATGTAATATCCGGAGCTTTAGTCACAAGTTCTGAATCTCCATTTCCACTTAAATCAGGAAGAATAATTCGGAAATGTTTAGCTAAAGCATGCTGCTGTCTAAATACTTTCCTTCCCATCCCTGGAGGATGAATAAATATAATTGCTTCTCCATTCCCTTTATCTTCATAAAACAATTGCTTTCCATGTTTTTCAGTAAAATAAGGCATTTATTATCCCTCGCTCATCCATCCTGGTATCTTAGCTTTTTCCGAATCACAAGGCTTTATACTCTAAAGTAAATATTTTACATATCAACACTTTAATAAAAATTCAACTGTGTCTATTTTATTAACAGATGGAGATACAATTGACACTTTGATTTATTCAATCGTAAACTGAGAAGGTACATCCTATTTTGGAAGGAGAAAAGCTTAATGAAGCACCTCATCTTACTTAGTATGACGCTTCTGTTCACAATCCTGCTTGCAGGGTGCGGCAGTGGTGAACTTGAAAATACACTTGGTTGGGAAACAGAAAATTTTAAAGCAACCACCCAGGATGAGGGTGATTTTGCTGTAGATGACATGGAAGGAAAGGTTTGGCTGGCGGACTTCATCTTTACTTCCTGTAATACGGTCTGTCCTCCTATGACCCGCAATATGGTACAGATTCAGGAGCAGCTTAAAGAGGAAGGCGTAGAAGCGGAAATCGTTTCATTCAGCGTTGATCCAACGGTGGACTCTCCTGACGAATTAAAGGAATTCGGTAAAAAGCATGGAGTTGACTTTAGCAACTGGACGTTTGTGACAGGTTACACGCAGGAAGAAATTGAGAATTTCGCTCAAGAAAGCTTTAAAGCTGCCGTCCAAAAAACAGAAGGCAATGATCAAGTAACCCATGGTACCTCCTTTTATCTCGTCGGAAAAGATGGTACCGTGCTTAAAAAATATAGAGGAGACACAGATGTCCCCTACGATCAAATCATTAAAGATATAAAAACAGCAGCAAACTAATAAAAAAGCGTTCCGAAAAGGAGCGTTTTTTGTATGGTAAACTATTCCACCTCAGGTCCTCCATTATATGGAGGACCTGAGGTGGAATGATTTTACATATTATTTGCAGTTAAGCTACGATAGATAAAGGATTTACGGTCCAGTTATCTAAGAAGTGAGGGGTGCAGTATGGTTAATTTTTATGCAGAAAAAATAGGAACTGGGAAAGATGCTATATTTTTACCTGCTGGAGGTATGCCTGGGATAGAGGGACTAAATATTGCTGAACAACTAAAGATCGATTTTCGGGTTCATATGCTGGACCTTCCAGGCATCGGAAGAAGTACAGGTATTTCTGAGAAGTGCACCTCAAAAGTGTTGGCTGATTGGCTGAAAGAATACTTAGATAAACAAGGGATCGAAAAAGCACTTCTAATTGGTCATTCACTTGGCGGTGGTTTTGCAATTTCATTTGCTTATTATTATCCTGAACGCGTTACTCAGTTGTTCCTACTCGATCAAGGACATAAGGATTTCCCTAGAATTCCATTCCACGAATTCGGGCCTTTTGCGCTGGCTTTTCCTATATTGAATTGGATGGTCCGTCTATGCAGACGTCCTGTATTAAAAATACTTCATCCGTTATTTTCAAGTCCTCCCTCAGAAAATGTCGAGAAAGACATTGACCGTTTTTGTGAAGCTGTAAATCTGCCGAAATCAAATTATATTGCCCAAACCTTCTATACACCTTGCGAGGTGACAATCGAGGGGTTGAATGTCATGTTTGGTTTCTACAATATACCTCTCGTGTCTATGGTTCAAAAACTGGCCGTTCCCACCACCCTTTTCTATGCTTCTTTTAAAGGGATAAACAAAGCAGAAGAAAACCGCACAATAAAAGCGGTTGATCATCTTCTAAAAAGAAGAAATTCTCAACTGACCATCAAACGTATAGATGGCGGGCACTATATCCACTGGAATAATAATTATGTTAAGAATTATATAGCCAAACAATCCATCCATTTCCATTAAAGAAACCTCAGGTCCTCCTAATATATGGAGGACCTGAGGTTCCAGATCATGTAAGTTATTTAAAATAGGGAGCTGATAAAGTTGCTCAAAGAGCGAAAGAAGTCTTTAACGGCTGATCGGAGGCTGTTCCAGAATCCATCATCATTAATTAAATCTTGAATATTTCCCGTTAAGTCATCCAATTGATTTTTCACCTGATCGAAATCAATATTCAGATCTCTCATTTGCTCAAATAGATCTACCAGCCTTTGGCGGTCTTCCGCACTAAGTTCAATGTTTAAAGCCTGGAGCTGTTCTTGAACAATCTGTTCGACTTCTTCCCGGGTAGCAGGGTTCTGCTCAGCAATTGCCTTTTTAATTTCAGTTAGCAATTCACTGATTTCCGCCTGATTTATTCCTTCTTCCTTGGCAATAGATGTAGCCACGTCCAGTTCTTCACTCGCTACCTGCATACGGCCTTCGTCCAGTTTAACGCCTTTGGCATCATAGGCTTTATAAATCCCCGTCAGTGCTGAATGGCCACTGACCTTCACAGAGGAAGCAACCATAACGTCAGCATCTTGAACACCTGCAGTCAATAGAGCGTTCGTGTACATCTCTTTAGTTACTTCTGTGATATTATCTTTAGTAACGATTTCTATATTTAACCCTTTTCCTGAATCCTTATGAATAATCTTAACAGAAGAGTACATGTTGGCATTTGGATTTCCACCAATGTAATTAGTTAAATCTTGACCATTAACTGTAAATTCATCAACTTGCTCATGCTGATTTACTTCCAAAAGCTCGGTCACTTCTGATTTTTGGGCATCGGATAAGGCTTCTCCATAAACTACAATCGGTAGGCCGAGTTTTTCATTAATCCCTTCATTCCCTGTAGATGCCAGACTCACCCCTGACATACCAAAACTTGAAATCAACAATATAACTAACGTCATCAACAGAGTAAATTTCTTTTTCATAAATTTCGTCCCCTTATGCTCATGGTAGATTCGCAGCTTGTTTAGCTTTATGCTGGACTCAGTAGTTATTATACATTACTTTAAATTTTTGACATGGATATATAGAATTATTTAATTAAGAAGCTGCACAGTTTAATACGAATTTTTTAGTACATAGGTTTCAAATCTATACATAAAGTGAATTTTTATTTGTATCAAAGGAAGTGAAAACATGACATTTATACGACAACTTGGGCTTTATATTTTTGCGGCTGCCTTCTTTTTTGCAGGAGTCACTCACTTTATCTATGATCATGGATTTGCCCAGATGATTCCTCAGTGGGTGCCTTACAAGCTGATTATTGTGTATGTAACAGGGATTACGGAGTGGCTGCTGGCTCTTCTTCTAATTTTCCCCCAGACGAGGAGAGCCGCCGGTTGGGCTACGGCTGCTTTTCTTGTGATTGTTCTGCCGGCAAATATTTATGCGGCAATCTATGGCATACCCGCACCTTGGAGCGAGGACACAAACGCGACAGCTTTATGGATCCGTCCACTATTCCAGCCTTTATTGATCTGGTGGGTGCTCGCCGTGTCTAAAGATTCGAATACCTGAAAAGGGTTTGATAGAATAAAAGAAGAGTATTGATAAAGGAGGTTGTTTATGCGATTAGAGAATAAAAAAGTAATTGCGCTTGTAAGCAAAGATTTTGAGGATCTCGAATTATGGTATCCTTTACTGCGCCTTCAGGAAGAGGGGGCTACGGTTCATCTTGTTGGAGAAGAAGCTGGTAAAGAATACCCTGGCAAATACGGGGTACCGGCAACTTCCGATTATGCTTTCGGTGATATTAATCCCGCTGATTATGATGGCATTTTAGTTCCAGGCGGTTGGTCACCGGATAAACTTCGCCGCTTCGATAAAGTCATCGAAATGGTACAGCATATGAACGAACAACGTAAGCCGATCGGCCAAATCTGCCATGCCGGCTGGGTGCTCATTTCTGCCGATATCCTGCAAGGTCGTAAAGTTACAAGTACTCCTGGTATTAAAGACGATATGAAAAACGCTGGAGCCATCTGGTATGATGAAGCGGTCGTAAAAGATGAACACCTCGTTTCCGCCCGTCGTCCGCCTGACCTGCCTCCTTACGCTAAAGCATTTGCTGACTTACTAGCAGAAAAATAAAAAAGAGGGTGTCCCTGCACTGGGCACCCTCTTTTCTTTATGGTACTTTAAATTTTAATGTTGTAGATAAGCTCCCTTTTCTGTAATACTCAGTTTCGAGATAATCGGGGCCCTTTACTATATTTGGAAGAGGCTGGTGGGGAAATAACTCGCTTTCCTATGGGGGAACGGTGAGCTTCCTCGCTCGTTTCACTCCCTGCGGGATCTCACCTAGTTCCTTCTCCCATGGGAGTCTCGCCATTTCCCACCAACCCAGCCATTTCTTGTGAACGGACCCTGCTATAGGAGATAGAAGCCATGCCACATCTGCTTCCAATGCTTATATAACAGGGTTTCTACAGCTAAACACACGTAAAGACCAGTGTGAATCATAGATGATCCTTGTTCATTGGAAGGCGTTTATGCAGACAATTTTGAGCTCTCAATGATCGCAAAGGGGCGGAAGGGAACGGCGAAGACTCCTGCGGGATGAACGTGATCGGTGAGATCCCGGAAGGCGAAGCCTGAGGAAGCTCACCACAAGGGATGTTCGACTAAGATCGCCACGTCCTGTGGCAACGTCGAACGACCCTGCGTCGTGCAGGGCCGCGGAAAGCGAGTCGTTCCCTGGAGCCCCTTTCTCTACAAAATATCTCGAAACTGAGTCTTCAACTATACGGCCCTATTCTTTAATAACCGCATATAAAAATCACAAATCTAACACAGGTTTTATTCTGTTAAAGCTTGTTGCGCGAGCATCTTCACGACTGCGTCATCCATGGGTGGGTTGTGCAAGCCTGCCCGGACGTCACGGTAATATTTTTCAAAAGTATATTGCTTGGACAAGCCTCGTCCTCCAGCAATCCTCATTGCTAAATCTACCACCTCTGTCGCTGTATTAGTAACGGCTAATTTAACCGCAGCTAATTCGGCACCCATGTGCTTACGATGCCCAGGCTCTTCATCCCACTTTCTTGCAACAGTGTATAAAAATGAGTGAGCCTGCAGCAGCTTCCACTCCATTTCACCAATCTTATCTTGAATATGGCCCACTTCTGCGATTGGCGTGTCCAAGCTGTTCGGTTGGAAGTTTTGAGCGAATTCAATGGCATCATTCCGTGCGGCTGTAGCAATCCCTAAATAACAAGCTGGGATGTGCAGCAGCCAGCCTTTAGGTGCAGGTTTTCCTTTTGATTTTCTCTCTACCAAATCATTTAAATTAACTTCTACTTTATCCAATACTAAATCGTCACTTTCTGTCCCTCTCATACCAAGGGTATCCCACGTTTTATCCACCGTTAGTCCGGGCTGATGCCGATCAATGAGAAACCAGCCGACCTCATCTAAATCCTCGACATAAGCAGAAACAATATAATAATCTAAATGCTCCGCCATAGATGTAAATGTTTTACGACCCGTGATGATGTAACGATCTCCATTCCTGACTGCTTTGGTTTCCGGGACCCCGCCACGTGTCGGACTACCTGTTGCCGGCTCCGTAGCTGCCCGGTTAACGACCTTCTGTTCTTCAGCTACCTCTTTAGCCAGCCGATCAAAATCGTCTTTGCTCCAAAGTTTGTCTTCCATTAACTCTTTCATAATTCCTAAATGCCACCCGATGGATAAAGCCACTGATCCATCACCTTCGGCTATTTTTTCTTGAAGCAGTATAAACTCATACAAGGAGAGGTCTTCTCCTCCATAAGCGGACGATAAGGTAAGCGACGGGTATTTTTCCTGCTTTATTACTTTCAGGGTACGAGGGGAAAAAACCGCTTCAGGATCCGTTTTGCTTACCTGCGTCTTTGCTTCTTTAGCAATCCGTTCAGCTTTTTCAAACAATCGTTGTTGCCGGTCATTTTTTATCCAATTATCAAAAATATCAACCATATCCATCCACTCCCAATTTTATATATACTTAAATCTTACAAAATCAGTCGGAATTAAGCCAATACGCGGCTTAAAGAGAGGCCATCTATTACTTTTTTATTATATATAGGATGTGAAGAACAAAATCTGTGTATTTCAGTTAAAAAATCCGGCATCTTGAAGATGCCGGACATTCTGTTATCTATTGATCTCGCACCGCGTGCAGGGCCTGTTTAACAGAGGCATAAGACTTAAGTGATAACTCACTGAAGTCTGCATATGGTGCACTCTGAATCGCAAAGCTGGGTTTAATCCCTGTGATAATCAGCGTGGTGCCCATCAAGTCCAGCAGCTGATTCATCTGATAAATCCCCATATGTACAGCTTCATTATAGGCATGCACGGCTGACATATCTATAATCAAGTAATCTTCCTTGGATTCCTTCACATGATGACTGACAGAATCGAGCATTTCGTGCAGACGCTCTTCATCAAAGGTCCCCACTAGCGGCAGTACAGAAATCCCGTCTTCCAGTGGAACAATAGGTGTAGACAGACGTTTGACTTCGGATAGATAATGCCCAATCAGTTCTTGCTGCTCGCGCCGCTGGCTGACATCCCGTTGAACCCCGACAAAAAAATTCTGGTCCATTTGTTGAATATAAACAGGAAAGATCTGCAGTTCATTCCAGAACATCGTACCGTCTTTCTTATAATTCTTAAGCTCTACCAGAACATTTTCATAATTAGAGAGTCCATTACGAATCTTATCTACCATTTGAGGGCTTGTATCTTCTCCTTGCAAAAACCGGCAGTTCTTCCCAAGAATTTCTGATGCTGCATAACCAGTTAAATCCTCAAAACCCTTATTACAATAAATCATTGGATTATCTTCCTGCTCTGGGTCAGAGATAACCACACCTGCCCCCACTCGATCAATAGCGGCCTTAATGAATTCATTTTGCTGAATTTCTTCTAATTTATCGAATGCATCTTCGTTCATATTACGCGATCCCCTTTGATAGTGGAATGAATACTATTATCATAAAATGAATCATAGAAAATTTCCAATCATACCTTAAGTAGACCATTCAAGCACAGTAAGCCCGGGCCAGCGAGCTTTCCATTTAGCCGCTTTATTCTTATAAACTTCCTTAGGAATTAAAATTTTATTGGGTCGCACAATTCCCTTAAATAGATCCTCTAATCCAAAAGGAGCGTAAACCCTGTATTCGCCCTCCACTCGCTTCACTCCGATCGCCGAAGCGGTCGTCGGCCATGTGTCAATCGCTTCCTCTGCTGATTGATAAGGGGCTATCTTTTTATTAAACTTCTGCTCATACCAGTGGTGAACGAGAGCTTCATTGGTCACATCAATTGTAAAAGGAAAATGTGGCAGAGCTTTTCGTATTTTCGCTTCCGTTTTCGTTTCCTGCTCCCTCGAAGGTTTTTCGATTGAATTAAAATAAATAATATCTGCGTCACCTATTCCATACGTTAGTTCAAAACCATGGACTTTATTCCAAACCGTCTGCGTAATAACACCAGCCCCAATATAATAGTCTTCCAAGTATTGGTCGGTTACATCAAACAGCTCCTGGATATATGGATGTTCCTGAATGATTTCTAATAGCTCATTCTCAAAATTAATCATTTTCTTCCCTTTCTTCATCAAACCATATTGTATTCTCAAGTTCATAAATAAACGCATCCACTTGTAATAACTGACGAAGCCCTTCCTGATAACACGCCCACGTTTTCCTGCTCAGAGGCTGCTTATCAACCTCAAGAGGAATGGAATAAAAATCTTCAAGGTCCCTGCTTGCACTCTTAGGCAGCACAGCCATTCCTAAACCACGCTTCATCAATTGTTTTGCTGTTTCGAACTGATCGACTTTAATCGACCTTTTAAAAGCATGATGTGGCTGAACCGCCATCCAATCCTCCATAACTTTTTGAAAGCCGGGATCACTTTTAAATTCGATTAGAGGTCGCGCCCTGCTTTTATTTAAAGGTTTAGTATCTATTAAATACAAAGGGTCATCAAATAGATGATGGCTTACCATGGTTCGAATTGGTTCACCGCGTACAACGTAAACGTGAAACGGGGTAGAAGAATCTCTTATTTCATCACTCACTCCTGTTACAAGATCAATCGTAACGCTTGGGTATTTTTTTGTATAAGCTTCTAAGACTCCGGGTAAAAAATGTTGACTGAACAAAGAAGACGCACCTATGGACAGCGTGCCAGCTACCTCCCCTACAGCTTGCTGAAGAAGTCGGTCATGAAAATCGTATTCTCTGGTTATGACTTCCTCAGCGTGTTTCAGAATACTTTCTCCAAGAGCAGTGGGAACTAATTGTTTAGGGGTTCTTAAGAAAATAGCTCCTCCAAAATGACTCTCTATATATTTTAACCGTTGAGTAATAGCCGGCTGAGATATAAGGATTTTCTTAGCTGTGCCACGTATCGTCTTTATTCGATGTAAATGAAGCAGTAATTCATAATCTTCCATTTTCATCTTTGCTCACCCCATAAGCTAAAGTTATCGATTTGAATAAAAAAACAGTATTATTCTTATCTACATAAATAGGATATGATCAAATTAATTCGCAACGGAAGGAGACTCCTAATGAATCATTTGAACACGCGCCGTCTATTAATTACTTATTTCCTATATGAATGCGGTCGAGCTATGTATTTTGTGTTAATCACATGGTTTCTATATCAATGGACAGAAGATGCGGTTTACACTGGGATTTTTGTAAGTTTTGGGTTTTTGCCAGGATTGTTTTCTAACTTAATCTTCGGGGTAGTTGTCGATCGTTCGAATCGAAAAAAACTAGCTTCTCTTGCCGGGGGCGGGAGTATTTTTTGTTTACTTCTTTTATGGGGTGCATTCTTGCTCGGCTGGATCAACCCTTGGGTGATGATTCTCACGCATATGATCTTACAAACAATGGGTTCCTTGTTCCGCCCTTCTCTGCAAGCACTTGTGGCTGAAGTATTTGAAAAAAGTAATTTGCCGAGAATCTTTTCATTATCTGGCTCAGCTACTATATCAGGAAGCCTGATTGGTGCTGCTTTAGGGGGAATTCTATCCGGGTTATTGCCTGTTTCAATTTCCCTGCTCATCGTCATTGGATTATACACCGGGGCTTTCTCTACTGTATTATTCATTGCTTACGAACCTTCGCCACAGAGAAAACCTGCCCAAACTACCCCTTTCTTCCAAGAATTAAAAGAAGGTTTTGTATATTTAAAAAGCAATAATATGCTGCACGGTCTTTTCGTGATGATGATGCTTGGTCAACTGACCTTTCACACGATTCTTGGTTTTTTATCTGTTTATACGAGCGCTTATTTAAATCAAACTTCGGTAGTCTATGGATTTCTTGATGCCGCTTTTTCAATTGGAGGAATTACTGCCGGTATAGTGGGTACATGGTGGTGGCTGAAGTGGAAAAATCACCTGGCCGTCTGCTCCCTTGGCGTCATGATGGTTGGGCTTCTGCTGTTAGGGGTAACAAAAAATTTAATAGCCGTAGTGTTAGGTGTGATTTTGGCAGGTCTCGGTACGTCTTTCGTCCGTGCACTCTTGCAGTCTGTTCAGCAAATGGCTACCGACCCGAATTTTCACGGTCGTATGGCTAGTTTCCGTATGCTGTGCAACCAGGCATCTGTTGTGGTCACGGGGCCGATCTTTGGATATATTGCCGCCGCACACGGAGTTCAGTATATATTCTTAATATTAAGTATGACAATCATGTCAGGAATGGTATGGGCCATCTTCCAATCAAAAGATCCTCAGTTTGCTTCCATAACGAGGGAGAAACCAGCATGACGATAAGGTATGTTTCCACTATGAGAAACATACCTTATTTTCTTCGTTTTGCGTAAGTATTTAACAAAGGTCTTCTGATGCCTTTATCTCGTCTCTTCCTTCGGGGTTTTATAAACCTTCTCCACTTCTACTCCCAGCGTCTTTAAATAATCGACAACCTGGTCTAATCTCTTCATGATTTCACCTCAGTATGATGCAGAATTTTATGTGACTACCTTCATGTATCTACTACACTTCTGTACGTTTTAGAATCCCTGAATGTTTCAAATTTTAATTATAAATCACGATACCCTTTATGGTGATTAATTATTCAACTTTTTGCACATTTGATCATTTTTTATGCTGATTCCCTTAACCTGCTTTTCCTGATAGCGGATTTGTTTGAAACCTCTACTTTTTAAAAAGGCTCTGTTAAAGTTTATTGTTGATTATTCATAAGAGGTTTATTACACAATAGAGCCGGATACTTGATGACTCGAATTCGAGATACCTTGGATCCGTTACGATATAAGGAAGGGGCTGGTGGGGAGATAACTCGCTTTCCTATGGGGGAACGGTGAGCTTCCTCGCTCGTTTCACTCCCTGCGGTATCTCACCTAGTTCCTTCTCCCATGGGAGTCTCGCTATTTCCCCTCCAACCCAGCCAGGGCAGAATAACGGACCATTCCAGAAGAGAGAAAACCTCTCCTTCTAAATAAGTCCTAAATGCTTCTATGGCAATCATTTTCATGTCGTTCTAGCATGAAAATATAACCCTCATCTCATGCTTTTTTTCTCACCAAGCAAACAGTGTGTTAGGTGGTGTCAAGATTCTGTTTCGGTATGGTCCGAAGGGGGACGATATAGACTCCTGCGGGATGAACATGATCGGTGAGACCCCGGAAGTCGAAGACTGAGGAGGCTCAGCACATGCCCGCGGAAAGCGAAATCGTCCCCCGCAGGGCCTTCCGCTCAACAAATATCTCGAAATCAAGTCTTAAAGAAACGGGAGCTTTTCCTTTAGATCAACACAGAAGTTTAACAGAGCCTTTAAAAAAGAAACAGCCTCAAACTTGCCTCTGTTTCTATGTAGTTCATTTAGCTGGATAAAGCGGACTTTTCAATTTCAAGAAGCAGCCCGCCACCGACTCCTTTGTGCTAATAATCATGGTGAACATAGAACAAGTTCAACACACCGTGCTTACCTAGATTAGCTACTCCTGCCGTCCAGGGAAATAACTTATTATCCCCAATCTTCGTCCCCTCTGGTCAGTTGCTGTTATCTCCCGCTTAGATGATAAAGATCTTTTACTTTTTTCACAAACAACTCCACGTTTTTGGAAATCTCTTCTTCATTGGTCGGCATAACCAGAGAAAAGTACCGGCTTGTGGTTTTTATATAAGGAAGCTTCATAATTAGCGACTCCGCTGCTGTGTGTTCTACTACGGTTTTTGATATCAAAGACAGCCCAAGACCCTCTTTTACGCCCTGAACAACACCGTGGTTACTTCCAATTGTAATCAATTTTTCCGGTCTAATATTATACGATTCAAGCATTGAGTCCATTACTGCTCTTGTGCCTGAACCTCCTTCTCTAGTAATCCAGGTTTGATCCTGCAGCTGCTGGAAGGTAATAGTATCCTCTTCGCGAATTGGGTGATCTCCAGGTACAATAACGACCATCTCATCCTCCAGAAAAGGCTCAGATTTAAGCCCCTGATGATTCACCTGTCCCTCCACCAGTCCAACATCCAATTCATGGAGCTGGATCGACCGGTTAATGTGTTCCGTATTAGCGATTTTTACCTCTAAATCTATCGCTGGATAATCATGGTCAAATTCTTTTAAGACAGATGGCAGAATATATTCGCCTACCGTATAGCTCGCTCCGATGTGGAGCTTTCCCCTTAATTGCTTGTGAAATTCAAGCACTTCCGCCTTTGTTTTATCAATAAGTCCAAGGATTTGCCGGGAACGTTGATATACAAGTTCACCTGTCTGAGTCACGATAAACCGTTTAGGAGAACGATCAATAAGCTCCGCTTCGAAATAGCTTTCAAGGTTTTTAATATGAAAGCTTACTGTAGGCTGAGAAAGATTCAACATTTTTGAAGCTTTCGTGAAGCTTTGTTGATCCACTGCTGCTACAAACGTCTTCATCGCTTCAAAATCCATTCAATCACCCTATCATTAATAATATTAATCATTTATATTATAAAGTTTTATTTTACTAATGCTATGACCAGAAGTATAGTGTATGAGGTGAAAATTTTTCGAAAAGAAGGTTGAAAAATGAAGCATTACTTAGGTTCGATCTCATTTCGACCCCTCCTCTTGGGAATGGGATTTACCGCAATAATTGCGGGAGCAGGTTTTCTACTTGCATCCTTTCCCTTAGTTCGTCAAATTGGACCCCTCGCAGCCGCTATTCTTTTGGCAGTACTCTACCGACACTTTCTCGGTTACCCAGAACAAATACGCTCAGGAGTTCAATTCTCAGCGAAAAAATTACTACGGCTGGCGATTATATTATTTGGATTGAAGTTAAATATATCCGTTATTTTAAGCGAAGGCCTCCCCTTGTTAATACGTGACAGCGTTGTAATCGGTTTTTCTATAGGAATCATGATTCTTCTGGCACGATTAACGAAAGCTGACACTTCTTTATCCTTGCTGCTTGGAATAGGCACTGGTGTCTGCGGCGCTTCTGCCATCGCAGCGGTATCACCTATTCTAAAGGCGAAGGAAGAAGATACGGCGATCAGCGCAGGGGTAATATCAATTATTGGTACATTATTTGCCATTGGGTATACGGTGCTTCGTCCATTACTTCCATTAGATATGGAATCCTATGGAATGTGGACTGGGTTAAGCCTCCACGAAATTGCTCATGTAGCACTCGCTGGTGCGCCCGCTGGAGATACTGGACTAGGGATGGCATTACTCGCTAAGCTTGGACGCGTCTTTCTGCTCGTTCCTCTCAGTCTGCTCCTTGTCTGGATCATGAACAAAAAAGGGAATAAAGAAGCGGAATCATCTGTTGCTTTCCCATGGTTCCTGGTAGGATTTATCGCTATGAGTCTGTTTGGAAGTTATATAGAAGGAAATTGGTTCACTATACCTCCAGTCATAATGGACGGGATATCTATAGGAACGACTTTTATATTAACAATGGCGATGGTTGGTCTTGGGCTTAGCGTCAGTTTAGAAGATGTAAGGACTAAGGCTTTAAAGCCGATGCTCCTTATGATTATTACATCGCTTTTGTTATCTTTACTCACTTATTGGATGATTTAAGAAGCACGAACAAAAAAAGTGTCCTATCTTTTAAGGACACTTTTTTTGCAACTTCTCTAAACCTGCTTTCATTGAAAAGCTACTCACGCTAAGTAGCCTCTTTCCTAACCCTCCTATTTTTCATGACGCGGAGTAAAAACCCATTTTTATAATTGCTACATTCTCTGCTAAAATAAAAAAAGAGTCAAAGTCATAAATACAAGGAGTATCAAACGTTGAATCTCTTTAAAATTTCACCAGCCAAGGAACATGTAGCGAACAGCATTCTCCGTCTTCAATCCCTTTCTTACCAAGTAGAAGCTGCTGTTGTAGGCTTCCCGGATCCTCCTACTTTCGAAGATAATATATCTTCTATCATGGAATCAGGGGAAACGTTTATAGGAGCCTATATAGAAGCGGATCTGGTTGGAGCCATTTCTTATAAAATAGAAGAAAGTTATGTAGATATTTATCGGCTTATGGTGCACCCTGAACACTTTCGTAAAGGGATTGGTCAAAGTCTCCTTCGAAGTGTAATCGGTATTTACCCCTCTAAGCCTAGTTATGTATATACAGGTAGTAATAACATTCCCGCCCTCAATCTTTATACCAGCCACGGTTTTCACCCTACACATGAAAAAGAAGTAACCCCCGGTATGTTTCTTACCCGCTTGGAAAGACCCACCTCCGAAGTAAATTAACTGCGAACTGCCATTTTTTCATTATTCAGGGATGCTTGTCTGCCCCGTGCATATAGTGTATTAAAGTACACGAGGCAGAAAGGAAGCGGGACATGTCCTTCCCTAATACCCGTTTAGCTGCATCCCTTTATGCTACAATGTCTATTACTTTCTGGGGAGTTTCTTTTGTTTCTACTAAAGCTGTATTAGAGGTGCTTGACCCTTTTACACTTCTCGTCGTGAGATTTGGAATCGGCAGTACCTTTCTATTCTGTTTCATCCATCTTCTGAAAGAAAAAATAAGGGTACCGTTAAAATACATCCCTCATATGTTATCCCTGGGTATCCTCGGGGTGTTCGTTCATCAGGTCATCCAGGCTTCCGCCCTCCTGACCATACAGGCTTCAGCGGCCGGCTGGCTCATTTCTTTTTCTCCCATTTTTACAGTTCTTTTATCTATTGTGTTCTTAAAGGAACATCTCACTCGAGTCAGAGCTGCCGGAATCATTATAGCAGTCTCTGGAGTTTTACTAATGACCACGATTGGAAGCGGTCAATCATTCAGTTTCGCTCTAAGTATTGGATACTTTCTAATGATCCTGAGCACTTTCAACTGGGCGGTTTATTCGGTTCTGCTCAAGAAACTTTCTATTCCATTACCCTCCATAGTTATTACTTTTTATATGAGTATGTGCGGTTTTTTGCTGACGCTGCCCTTTTTTATAAGAAACCAAGGCTGGGGTCAACTTGTTACTCTTCAAGGTTACTATTGGGGCCACTTACTCTTTCTCGGGGTATTTGTCTCGGCTTTAGCTTATTGGTACTGGGCCAAAGCATTAGAAATCATGGAAGCATCTCAAGTCTCTGTTTTTTTGTATTTAGAACCTCTGGCCACTTTAATCGCTGCCGTTCTATTGTTAAAGGAGAACTTTTCCTGGCTATCTATTACCGGGGGCTGGCTCATTATTTTTGGTGTGCTGCTTGTTCAAGGAAGGCTTCGCGTGCTGTTTCACAGAAGCTGAGATTAAAAGAGAAGAGAGGGCAATGTATGAATATAAAAGATCGTGCCAGAAAAATTTTAGGCAGTATGCACGACTATTCTGTTGAAGAGTTAAAAGAAGCATTAATAAAACTTGATGTTCAAAAAAGCGAGGCAGAAGCATGGCTCGAGGCCCCAGGTCTAAGACCTTATTACCGAAAGCTCTTATACGCGGATGAGCGAGTTGAGCTTTTGGCAATGAACTGGGCTGACATTGAATGTGCGCCTCATGACCACGGAGCTTCTACAGGCTGGATCCAAGTGCTGAGTGGTGCAACGCGACATACGGTATTCCAAGTAGAAAAAGGACATTTGCCAGAAGCTCTTTTTACAGAAATCAAAAAAGAAGGTGTTCTGTTGTATGCCCCCCAACATGGGGTGCATAAAATGGGGCGGGAGGGAATAAACCCTCTGATCACCCTTCATCTTTATTCCCCTCCGATCAGAGGAATGAAAGTATATGATTTAAAGAAATGTGCAGCCTGTATCGTTTCAAGTGACTGCGGAGCTTGGTGGCCGGAAGAAACGCGCCAAAAGATCAAGGAGATTAACCTTAAAAACTTTACTTAATCTCAGCCATAGTCCTCCCGGTTTTAGTGATCAATACCTTCGTTCGGGGAGTTTATATTTATTCCCGTCTTCAACGAAACGGTTGTATCTCAGCTGAAGCCAATAGAAGATGTGAGATACAAACACTTTCAGAATGGCGTAGCCTGGAATAGCTACAAGAATACCGACTACCCCAAATAAATGACCTGCCGTTAAAAGGACAAATATAATAGTGACCGGGTGAATATGAAGACTTTTCCCCATAATCTGAGGAGAAATAAATTTACCCTCTAACAGCTGGACGACGGTCCATACGAAGGCAAGCTTCAGTACCATAAATGGTGACGTCACAATAGCAATGATCAAGGCTGGCGTAATCGCAATTACCGGCCCTAAATAGGGAACGACACTTGTTACACTGGCAATGGCCGCAAGCAGAAGGGCATAATCTAAACCAATAATTACAAAGCCGATATACATCATGATACCGATACAGAAACTGACTATAATCTGCCCTTGAATATAGGCACTTAGCTGATGATCAATTCCTTTAAACACACTATTCACTTCAGGACGGACCTTCGGAGGGAAAAAGCTTAACATTTTAGCCGGTAGCTTATGACCGTCCTTCAATAAATAGAACAAGATGAATGGCAATGTTACTAAAGCAACGAGCACTGTGGTAAGCGTCGTGATAAAATTCGTAATGCCCTCCACGGTCTGAACCGCATAGGAGGAGATATTTTCAGGGAGCTGATCAAGCAGCCCGTCTATATCCTGAAAGAGGTTGCTGTAATAGCTTCCTAAAAAGGAATCACGCAACCATTGATCAAGGGAAATTACCAGAGCATTTAAGTATTCAGGCAATTCTTCCGCGAGGCTTAGAAACTGTTTCTCCAGAAAAGGGATAATCAAAACAACCAGTAACGTAATTAACCCAATAACTAATAATAGAGTAATTAAAATAGCCCATATACGCTTGATCCTCAATGATTCCATTAAATTAATAATGGGCCGCAATAAATAATAGACGACAATGGATAATATCAGTGGTAAAGCTACCGTTTTTATAAACACGATGATAGGTTCAAAGATGAAGTCCACACTAGAATAGACTAAGATATTAAGACCGATGATTAATATAATACCTAATATGTACAATAACTTACGGCCTCCAAAAAAACGGATAACCGGTGTTGAGTCCCAACGATTCATGTGCATATCCCCTTCATACGTGGTGGCAATTTAATGGGTCTGATCTTTTTTCCAGTTTATCATAGAATAGTAAAAAAACGCGCCTATGAAGATAGGCACGTTTCTAATATTTCCCTTTTCGTTTTCGCATAAACTTACGAATAACTGGATAGACGATCGGACCAAATTTAATAATTCGTTTAATTAAGCGTCCCATTCGGAGAAAACCTCCTCCTGTGTTTGTATAGTAAATAAATTCCCGGTTAAACCTGCAAACAAACGCTTGTCTTCAAAATGTAATATTAAGGATTATCTCATAACGCCTCCACCTGAAATTTTTAACGATTCACCAACGATATTCTCGCAGGCATCCGTTAACAAATATACAATCGAACGAGCTACCTCTTCTGGAGTACTTATCCTTCCGGAAGGCAGTGCCTCCTCAGAAATTTGCCTCTGCTTTTCGTAACTACGCCCTTCTCGCTTGCCGATGTTGGCTATCGCCTGCCTTCCCATTGACGTATCGACAAACCCTGGACAAATGGCATTCACTCTCACGTTATGTTCAATAGCTTCTATAGCCAGGGATTGAGTAAATCCAATAACAGCGAATTTAGAGGAACTATAAGCAATATTGCTATGAGTTCCGCGGAGACCTGATAAAGAAGATAGATTAACAATTGATCCCCGTCGTTGTTCTTTCATATCTTTATAGACTTCCTGAGTAAGCAGAACAGTAGAGAAATAATTTAATTCCATAGGCTTACGCAGCTGCTCCTCTGTAAGGTCTTCAAGCGGTGCTCCTCCTCCAACGCCGGCTGAATTAACAAGACCCGTAACCGGACCTATGGTCTCCTTAGCATTCTGGACTAACTGCTTCCGGTCTTCCTCATTATTTATGTCAGCTGGTCCAACAAAAACCTCTACCTCTGAATTAAGTTGATTACATTCTTCCTTCAACGCTTGCAGTTTCTCTTGGTTTCTTCCAGTAATTGTTATATGTGCCCCGGTTCGTACAGCTTCTTTAGCTGCTTCATAACCAATTCCGCCCGTGGCTCCAGTAATCAGAATATGTTCCCCACTTAAAGCATCCTTTGAAAAAACTGTCATAATTTCACTTCCTCCTTTATTATCAAATAACCTTCCCTTTCCCTGATTAAACCCTTCCCGTTATTTCGAGTAACCCTCCTTATATTATTTAAAAATAATAAAACACCAATATCCCAGTCTTTTTTCCATAAAAAAGTCAGCGTTTACGTGACATAAAATGCCTCTTAAACGCTGACCCACCACGGAACTCCTTTTTTTGTAAGATCCGATAGGTTTATTCTTTTGTAGTTTCTTCTCATAGCTAACGTCACCACTGTTTTAGTTATTTCTTCTTGTTCTGCTTACGGAAAGAAAATAACGCCTTTCCAGAGCGCGTGCGCTTCATACCTTTTGTCTGAACATCTGTCTTAGCTTCAGGACTGTTTTTGTAATCTTGTTCAAACATCTCACGGGCTTTTGAATATAGCAGAGTCATAGTGGTGTACCTCCTTTTCTATCTAGGGTTATAAATACAATTCCCAAGGAGGGTTAGACTCAAACTTAAAACTCTTAAGAAAAACTATTCTTAAAACATTTTTTCTATTTTCTTTTCTAAAATCATCAACCATCCTTTTTTCCCCAATAACCGTTCTCCTTGTTCGTAAAATCCATTCTTCTTATATACACTTTGAGCAGCATGATTATTCACATTAACGGCCAGGACAATATATTCGATTTCTGGAAAATGCTCTCGAATATATCCTGGTAGTTTTTCTAGAGACTCATTGGCATACCCTTTTCCTTGATGGGAATAATCAATCATATAGGCAATAAGAAGAAGAGCGTTTTTATGAGGTGTGTATTCGGACACAACCGGGCCACTCTGGAGGACAAACATTCCTATTGGTATATCCCCTATAAGAATGGTCACGGGGTTTCTTGTAGGATCGCCTGAAGCACACTCCACTGAATGAACAGGCATTTCTGTGTAGTGCGTCTGCTCTTTCGGCAAGGATAAGTGAGAAAGTCCCTGATAATGGTATGATGTATATGGCTGCAATTGTACTGAATCCATAGCTGCATTCCCTCCTATTCGCTATATACCCACTTTCTGCCAATATTGAGCAAAAAATTAGAAACCCTTTGTTCCTATTCTTATAATAGAGGTGGAGCACAATACGAGGAGGACGTTGTTATGTTAAAAGTAGCTGCTCTCGTGGGCAGTATTCGAAAAGATTCCTATAATATGAAGTTAACTACCTTTATAAAAGATCGATATAAGGATCATATGGATTTAAGGATTGTTCCTATCCGGGAATTAGCCCATTATGATCAAGATATTGAACACGAAGCTCCTGCATCTGTGCAAAATTTTAAGGCTCAATTATCAGATACAGATGCTTTTTTAATCGTAACTCCAGAGTTTAACCATTCAATTCCTGGCGTACTGAAAAATGCTTTAGACTGGCTTTCTCGTGGAGAAAAGGAGATGAAAGGTAAACCTACTTTCATCGCGGGTGCCACGATGGGAATCCTCGGCACAGTAAGGGCCCAGATGCACCTGCGTCAAATTCTAAATTCTCCAGGAATGTCTGCAAATGTACTACCAGGTAATGAAATCCTTGTTGGACAGATTCAACATAAGGTTGATGACAAAGGACAGATTAAAGATCAGGGGACAATTGATTTTATTGATGGAGTGGTAGACGAATTTCTGAAATTTGCAGACAAGCAATATAACAGTATTACTGTTCCATAATTAATGGTTCCTGTTTTTCAACAGGAATCTTTTTTTATGTTTAAAAAGTATACTGAACGGTAATTTTATTTATAAATTCGATTTCATTATTTAATGTGCATAATTTTATATTGCCTCAAAACGGTGCCAACAACAATAAAAAACCCTGCAGAGTTCCATTCTGCAAGGCAAACAATAAAATATTTTTTTAATCTTACTCATATACGGTTACTTCTACGTCTTTACGGCCGAAGTCTAATGCATCATCCTGGTTAGGAATAAATACGTCAATGCGATCATTCTGAATAGCGCCGCCAATATCTCCGGCTACGGCTTTTCCGTATCCTTCAACATACACTTCAGAACCTAGTGGAATAACGTCCGGATCAACAGCGATAACCTTGCGATCTGGATTCGCTCTTAGATCAATG
>NZ_JBQQCN010000011.1:0-126106 GCF_052246795.1 Halobacillus sp. K22
CACGACCGCGATCTAAATGCGAGTTTCAATATACTAAAGGAAGTTCAACGACTCCTTTCAACCGTCGGTGCGACGGGGCTAGCCTAATCATTTGAACGAACCGTTAGGTTCGTGCTCTTAGGAATCCTCCAACTTCAAGGAGCGTCAGCGAGTAAGTGGGGGTAGTTCAATGCGTTGTAAACAAACAAAAAACCACTAGCCTCTGAGGCAGCGGTTTGTAAGCATTCACCCTTCTTATTTTCTCACTCTAATTCGCACTTCGCTCAGAAGCTCATTCTCATTAGCAGTAATAAACGCATCTACAATCTGACGAATAAGAAAAGGGCCTTCAATATGGTAACCTCTTTTTTTCACATACTCTAATAATTCCTCATAGAGAGAAGGTTTAATACTATTTCTAGTATAAAGAGTCGCATACATTCCTTCTTTGAATATCACTGTGCGATCAGCGTCGATTTCCATTTCTTCTTCAATGATGCTGTACACCCCTTTATACTCAGATGTATTTTCAGCTTCCAGGTTTTCCACGGGTCTGATCAAACCAATCTGCCCCGCCAAATTACTAGGAAGGCAATTCATCTCGATTCTATTTCGCACAATGGTAGGTACATCGTCGCTGGATTGAAATTTGCCTTCAATTTCTACGAGTTTTGTTTCAGAAAAATATTGAATTCTTGATTGGTTTATAAATTTTGTCTGGGCTGCTTGCTGTAATGCTTGAACTTTTCTATGAAGCTGTTTATTCCTGCTGGCCAGGTCATTGATTTTATCACGATTGACCTGCTCCTGTTTTTTCAACCCATTTATATAGTCATTTAACGTACGGTCAATCATTTCCGACGTAAGCACTGTCTTTGGTTCTCCATTTGAAGAAAAGGGTTTTATAGGAATGTTATAGTATTCTGACCTATGATCTATCCTGCGTTTCTCCACAATTCCACCCCGCTTTTACGTTATCATTCTCTTTCTCTACTATATCCATAAACTAGTATGATCTATACGGCTTTTACCCAGAAAACATCAAATATTTACAATTCATAACACCGTCAGTAATTTAGCCCATCTATCCTTAAATAACAGGCTTTGTTAACCTTCCATGTTGATGTTAAAGTTAAGCTCCCGATGCTGTAAGACTTGGTCAGGAATATTGGTTATGAGGAAGATCCTTCTGGGGACGATTATGCCAGCCTCATCCCATATTGTAACGGACTCAATTTATCCCGAAATCGAGTCTTACAGTATCCGGAGCTAAGATCAACCATATTGTTAAAAAAGCCAATTAAAAAACCAACAGCTCCCTTGCATAAAGGGGTGTTGGTTGATTCCTAACCGTATAACCGGCAGGTACATTTATAGTATTGGAGAAAGCAGTCTTGCAATAGCTTCCTTGAAGCGAATCCATTTGGAGCGCGACTGGTATAACTTATTTGTAAGTTCTGTAGATTCGGTTAAATCTTCATGAAAACGATCACTTAAAGCCTTGGCAATATCCGGATGGTACACAAAAGCATTAGCTTCAAAGTTCAAACGAAAACTTCGCACGTCAATATTAGCGGTACCCACAGAAGCAATATTTCCATCTACCACAATAGTCTTTGCATGCAAGAAACCTTTTTGATAAATATAAATTCTGGCGCCCGCATTAAGCATATCCCCAATATTAGAAAATGTGGCCCAATAAACAAATGGATGGTCTGGCTTATTTGGGATCATTATTCGAACATCCACGCCTGAAAGCACCGCTATTCTTAGAGCATCGAGAAGACTGTCATCTGGTATAAAATAAGGGGTCTGGACATACACATACTCTTTTGCCGATAAGATCATTTTAATATATCCATGTTTAATTTGTTCCCATTCTGAGTCAGGTCCGCTGGAAACGATCTGGACTCCTGTGTTTCCCTTCGGCTCTGCCTGGAAATACCGATCTTCATAAACGATGTCTTTTCTTGAAGCCTGGTTCCAGTCGAGGATAAACCTTGTCTGCATATTATTAACAGCATTCCCTTCGACCCTGAGGTGGGTGTCCCTCCAGTAACCGAACCTTTTGTTAAATCCTAAATACTCATCTCCAATATTAAATCCACCAATATAACCAATCTTACCGTCTATTATGGCTAATTTACGATGATTTCGGTAATTAATTTTCAAATTTACTTTAGGAATGAAGGAAGGAAAAAAGGATTCTACTTCCACCCCAGCTTCCCTGAGCCTTCGTACAAACTTTCTTTTAAGTAATCTCGATCCCATATCATCATATAGAAGCTTTACTTCTACATTCTCCTGAGCTTTTCTTATCAATACGTCAGCGAGACGGGTGCCCAGTTTGTCATCCCGGACGATATAATAAAGTAAGTGAACGTGGTCTTGGGCACTTTCAATATCCTGGATCAAAGCGTGGAACTTTTTTTGTCCATCAGTAAATACTTCTACTTCATTATTGTCTGAATAAAGAGCATCATTATTTTTTAAATGTAAGTAAATAAGATCTTCGTAAGGTACAATATCCGGATGGTTAATCTCTAATCGATCTTCTTTTATAGCTTGCAGCTGATCCTGAACAGCTGCTAATAAACCTAATCGGCTTTTCTTATCCCACGTAAATATTTCTTTATGGCTTAACCGCCTTCCAAAAATCAAATAAAAAATGAACCCTGCTATAGGTAAAAACAGCAGTACCATCAACCAGGCCCATGTGGCACTTGCATCCCTGCGCTCTAAAAAGATGATGGCTAAGGCCAGGAGTACGTTTAAACCTAATATAGTACTTAAAATATATGGGATGATATTCACCTGGTTCACCTACCTTTTTTCGTCAAAACCACTGTTCATCAACTATATCATATTTAGATTTATAAACTACACAAAAAAGAGGTATGCTGATTACACTCTAAGCATACCTCTTTTCTTTGTACATCCACATTAATTTTTCATCAAAATGCCCGCTTTCCATAAAGCATCTTCAGCTTCATCAAGTGCTTCCTTGCTGTCTGCTGAGATTGTATGGGTATGGACGCCATCGGTTAGCTCCAACAGAAATGAGGCATTCGTAGAGTGGACCTCGTCAATGAATTTCTTAACATCACGCCGATTTGAGATTCTTAGTTGAGCAGTTAAATCTCCGTAAATGGGGTGCTCTACTACAACTTCATACACGTGCACTCCATGATCTACAAGAATATTAAGTTCCTCTTCCGTTTGCTCAGCGTTATGCTGACAGACAATTGTCCTTTGATAAGCCAAACTTTCCTTGTTATCCGTCATATACATGTAGCCTTGACTAGTGGCTACTATAGGTTCATTTCTTGCTTTAAGTAATGAAACGTCCCCTACAATCACTTGCCTTGTAACGTTCATCTCTTCCGCAAGAGAACTACCAGTAATTGGCTCCCTTGCTTGCTTCAATAAGGATAAAATATGCTCTCTTCTCTCACTTGCTTTCATTTTCTTAGAGGATGGACTCATATAGACGGCTCCTTCATGCAATCTTCGTTTTCTTATTGTAGCATAAGTTAAACTTGCGATGGTAGAGCTTAAAAATTATGAAAGTTTAAAGCCGCTCAGCTTCCATTGTTCAATAGAAAAGCTGCTCTCTCCGAGCGAAGTGAACAGAATATCTTCCTCTTCAGGCTGCGGGAAGATCCTGGAGGTGAAGACTTCCTCCCCATTATTCACAAAAATCTCAAGAGAAGATTGATCAATAAATAAATGGAGATTTCTCAGACCTTCTGGAAGCTTAACTCTGCGGAATTCCGTTTTCTCCCTGTCTTCCAGATGCGGTCTTGATAAGGTAAGGATTCCATCTTTATAACTAATAGCAGCGTATTGAAATAATTCTACAGCAAACTGATTTTCAATCCTATCAAATTCGAGATTCAACTCTGTTGCTCTGCCTCCAATTCCCCGGACGGCTTTTTGATCATTTTCAATCGTAATAGAGGAATGGATCAACGCTGGTCCTCTCATATCTTTCAGCTCATTCACTGGCTGCTGGATAATTTGCTTCCCGTTCCAGCTCAGCTCCCTTGGCAATGTCATACAATGAACCCACTGCTTTTCTACGGTAGGGTGTGCTTGCTCATACTGATCGGGTACGCCCATCCACCCTATAAGAATGCGACGTCCCTGCTCATCCAAAGTTGTCTGAGGAGCGTAAAATTCAAAACCACGGTCGAGTTCACGGAAAGGACCATGTTCAAGATGGGGCTGTTCATAATTTAATTTCCCAGCAAAATATCCACTCTGATAAGTATTGGCATAATTCATTCCTTCCTCCTCTAAACCTTGAGGAGATACCATTAATATATCCTGATCTTCAAGCTGGAAAATATCCGGGCATTCCCACATATAACCGAATTCACCAAGGTTGTTTTCCAAACTTCCTGTAACAGGGCCGAGGTGCTTCCAGTCGTATAAATTTTCTGATTGGAATAAGACAGCCTTTCCTTGAAGATCTTTACTTTGAGCTCCAATTACCATGTACCAGTAATTCCCATTTTTCCACACTTTAGGGTCTCTAAAGTGGGCTGTGTACCCTTCTGGAAGCTCAGCAATTACTCCCTGCTTTTCAAAGTTAACGCCATCATCTGACACGGCGAGACATTGATAAGCCTCACGATTTCCTTCTTCATCCTTCACATTCCCTGTATAGAATAAGTATAGCCGATCATTGTGAGAAACTGCACTGCCTGAGTAGACTCCATTTTTGTCATACCAGTCAGATGGGGTTAGAGCAATATCTTCATGCACCCAGTTAACAAAGTCTTTCGAAGTGTAATGCCCCCAAAATTTCGCTCCGTGGCCTGTATCAAAC
This sequence comes from Halobacillus sp. K22, assembly GCF_052246795.1. Classification (NCBI taxonomy): domain Bacteria; kingdom Bacillati; phylum Bacillota; class Bacilli; order Caryophanales; family Bacillaceae; genus Halobacillus; species Halobacillus sp. K22. The sequence goes on from NZ_JBQQCN010000011.1 coordinate 4,814, forward strand.
GGCATCCACTGATAAAACAAGTGATACGTACCCTTCCATTGAATAAAACCGTTGGGGTCATTAAGAAGACCCACCGGCGGCATGTGATGGAAAAGGAGACGATATGGATCGGATGCCACTTCTTCTTTATACTTATCTATTTCTTCTGCTGCTGCCTGGCGCAGTTCCTGATCTCTTTCAGCCATCAAAAAATCCTCCTATTTCAAGTAATCCTCAACTTCATTTCTTGTAGGTAATGCGGTCATTGCTCCTTTTGTTGAAGCAGCCAGAGCTCCGGATACGCTAGCAAAACGAGTGATGACTTCCAATTCTTCCAACGACAATTGTTCAACTGTTCCGTGCTCACTCAGTTGGTATAACAAGCCGGAAACAAAAGCATCTCCCGCTCCTGTGGTATCTACCGATTCGACTTTCATAGCAGGGACCTGAATATGACCTTCCGATGTATAAACGTGACTTCCAAGTGCCCCAAGCGTTACGTAAAGGACTGGAATATGATAATTTTGTAATTGCTTTACACCCGTTTCAATATCAGATTCTCCAGTTAAAAACTCTAATTCTTCTTCAGATATTTTAACGATATCTGCTTCACCCATCATAGACAGAATGATTTCTCTTGCTTTTTCTTCTGAACTCCATAATCCCAGTCGTAAATTTGGATCATAGGAAACGATTAATCCTTTATCTCTCGCCTGCTTTACCGCAGTTTTTGTTGCTGTTTTGGAAGGTTCATCTATCATAGAGATTGAACCAAAGTGAAGAACATTGTGGTTATCAAACATCGCTTCATCAACTTCCGACTCTTCAAGAAAACGATCAGCACTTGGATTAATATAAAAATCAAAACTACGTTCGCCTGCCTGACCCAGTGTAACAAAAACCACGCCAGTACGTGTATCTTTCGTTAAGTACATATACTCTGTACTGACTCCATAGTCTTCCAGTGTCTTCTTCAGGAACTTACCCAGTACATCGTCCCCGACTTTACCTAGAAATGTAGATTTAGCTCCTAAACGGGCCAACCCCACGGCAACGTTTGCGGGCGCTCCCCCAGGGCTCTTCTGAAAGTTAATGTTTTCATTATCTAATGGGATGAAATCAATTAAAGCTTCTCCAAGAGTAATAACACCTTTATTCAATATAAGCACGTCCTTTCTATATATATAAAGATCAGGTTCTATTATTACTTCCCTGATCCAATCTGTTAACTATTATACCTTTAACCCTGCGTGCCTTTCCATTCTCTCGCTAATAAAATGCGGTATATTAATGAAAAAACCTAAAGCGAAAGGCTTTAGGTTTTAGGCGGGGCGATTATTTTGTTTGAAGTGTTGCAATTTTCGTTTCCCCTGCATTTGCAGAGTCAGAATAAGATGGATCGAAGCTCTCAACTGCATCATCAAAATTCGTAATGATTACTGGAGTAATGGAACTTTTAGCTTTTTCCTCTACAAGTTGAGGATCAAAGGTAATGAGGTGATCCCCGGCATTCACTTTGTCACCAGTTTTCACATGGCCTTCGAAGCCTTCACCTTCCATACTAACGGTTTCCAGTCCAATATGAACCAGTACTTCCACACCTGATTTCGTTTTAATTCCAACTGCGTGGTTCGTAGGGAAAATTTGTACGATCTCCCCGCTGATTGGACTGACCACTTTTCCATCTGTAGGTTGAATGGCAACGCCATCACCCATCATACGCTGGCTAAATACAGGATCATCCACTTCATCTAAAGAAACAACTTTTCCGTTCAAAGGAGCAACTAATTGTTCTTCTACACTTTTTTTACCAAATAAATTCTTTAACAATATCTTCACCCTTTCTTTACTCAATAAAAATGCTTTCTCATTATACCTTTGGTAGTCTTCTATTGAAAGTGAAGCTAATTGTATTTTTCCCTAGATTACTATCAATAAACTCATCATTTGGTTTTATTCAAAAAAAGCTTTATTAACCTTTCTTCTAAATTTTTCATACCAGACTTATTAAACAATAGGGCCGGATTGTGGAAGACTCAGTTTCGAGATATCGGGTTACAGTGAAGTGCCTGCGGGGGGCATCCAATGTGTTCAGAATGTTATCTCTTTCTCGTAATATTGCTTTACTCCAAAGAGATTCGAGACATAATTATCGCAAGGTCCAGAGGGGGACCATGAAGACTCCTGTGGGATGAACATGATCGATAAGATCACGGAAGGCTTGTAGCGTTACCACGTGAATGACCTGCTATAGAAGCATTTGAGGCCGATGTACCATGTCTCCTTTTTCCTATAGAAGGGTCCATTCGCCAGATATCGCTGGGTGGGTTGGGAAATGACGAGACTCCCGTGGGAGAAGGAGCTAGGCGAGACCCCACAGGGAGTGATAACGACCGAGGAGGCTTGCCAGTTCCCCCACAGGAAAGCGAGTTATTTCCAAACCCACCCTAGCCTTATTGCCATAACGGACCCCATATATCTCGAAATCAAGTCTTCAAGTAATGGGAGCTTATGGGGGAGATAGATATGGCGATTTTAAACCATAACGGATTATTATGTCCGTTTCATTTTCCTGCCCCTGCCTTCAAAGCCTGCTCTAAGTCCTCCCAAATGTCTTCTACAGATTCCAGTCCTACAGATAATCGAATGAGGTTATCTCCAATCCCCATTTTCTTCCTTTCTTCTTCAGGAACCACTGCATGAGTCATAGATGCGGGATGTTGGATAAGTGTTTCTGCATCTCCTAGACTTACAGCGATCTTGATCAATTTTAGTTGATCCATGATGTGGTGCGCTTCCTCTTTTCCACCTTCAATATCAAAAGCAAGCACTCCTCCTCCGTCCTCCATCTGTCCTTGCAGATCATGACCTTCGGTGTCAGGATAATAAACATCCTTCACTAAAGGATGATGTCTTAAATATTTGGCAATCTTACCGGCGTTTGAACTATGCCGGTCCATACGGATATGAAGGGTCTTTAAGCCTCGGATCAGAAGCCAGGCATCAAACGGAGACAGCACCCCACCTATATCCTTCTGTTCGTTCATTGCTAATTCTTCCATAAAGTCTTTTTTTCCTATTACAAGCCCGGCAATCACGTCTCCGTGACCACCTAGATATTTGGTAGCACTATGAATAACGATATCGCAGCCTAACTCTAGCGGCCGTTGCAAGTAGGGTGTACAAAAAGTGTTGTCGACTACTACAGGTATATTGTATTCTCCGGCTACTTTGGCAACCATCTGTAAGTCAATTACTTTCATCGTTGGATTGATAGGGGTCTCAATAAATATGCAGGTGGTAGAGTCAGTAATTCTCTCTCTCAACTCCTCTTCTGTCCTCATAAAGCTGAAATCATGCTGAATATTATATTTTTCTTTAAGTGTTGTCAGTAAACCATACGTGCATCCATATAGTCCATTGGAACATAGGATGTGGTCATTTGCTTTTGTTAAGGCAATAAGAACCGCAGAAACTGCTGCCATCCCTGAAGCAAAAGCCAATCCTTTTTCTCCACCCTCAAGCACCGCCATTCTTTCTTCTAGCGCTTTTACAGTAGGATTTCCAAGTCGTGTGTAGATATAGCCCTCTTCTTCTCCTGAAAAACGACGTTCCCCTTCAGAAGCGGTTTGAAATGAAAAAGTGGATGTTTGGAATATAGGCATGGTTAAACTTCTTAAAAACTCATCTGAATGCTTGCCTCCATGGATCATGGAGGTCTCCATACGCTTGTCTTTCCTATTCATTTTTGCTCCCTCTCTTTCTATAACTTTTAGCCATATAATTGTAAGCGTTTTCAATTTATTCTAACAAAAAGGAAGGTGTTTCGCCCTCCTCCTTAGTTACTATATTTCCATCTTCCCTAAAGGGTGTTCATTTACTGTCTTTTCATCTTCGGTTTCAGAAAAGTGTTCCTGATACAATCGATCTGCCCAGGCGATCGCCTGACCGTATATTTCAAATATTTCACTAAAATCAATCCCTAATTCCTCCATTGAATGATCAAGAATTTCAAATTCAGCCGTCTCCATGGCTATCGCTATATCTAGAATACTTCTGTATAAGTTCCGCTCCCCATTCAAGGCACTTTTTATTTCTGCATCAAGCGGCAGGGACTGAATTGCTTCTGAAGTTGTCTGCTTCGTTCCTACGTCCACCAATGACAGAAACCCAGTCAAGAAAAATCCATCTGATCGTGTGCCAGCACGCAGCTTGATTGCGACCTGCTCACACATTTTTGCTCGAAGTAAGCTCGTTTTGACCAAAAATTGAGAAGCAGTGGAAGCAGCCCTTTCCGTTTGTTCGATAGAAAGCACATACAGCCATTTTTTCAAAGCATCCGTTCCTAAAAGCATTACGGCCTGTTTTATTGACTGGATAGGCACATTGGAATGCTGATAGTTGGAGGAATTGATCAGCCGTAATAATTTATAAGTAAGAGCCAGGTCCTGCTCTAATATATCAACCACTTTGTCTACATCTACTTCTCTGCCTGAGACAGATAGTTCCTCGATAATCTGGAAATAAGTCGCTGTAAAAAAAGGGATATCTACTCCTGAGACGACATGAGGCTTACTATAGTAAAAACCTTGAAAGAGCTCAAAGCCCTCCAAGACACAAGCTTGGTGCTCCTCTCTCGTCTCTACTTTTTCAGCCAACAGTGTAAGATTATATGTTTTTGCTAAATGGATAATTTCATGACGTTGTTTTGGAGAGACCGAGCGAATATCTACTTTAATAATATCTATATAACGAAGCAGATGGAGATTTGAGAGCTGTTCCAGGGAGACTACATCATCCAGAGCAATGGTATACCCTTGTTCTTTTAAATCACGACATTCTTCTACGAGGTGATCTGAAAAGGAAACATCCTCCAAAATCTCTACAATTAATTGGGCAGGGTTAAAATGCTTGGGGATCTGGTCCAACAGTAATTTTTCCGTGAAGTTAATAAAACAAGGTTTATTTTGGGAAAGTCGATCCAGTCCTATGGTCAAGAAGCTGTTAACTAAAACCTCTGTCGTCGCTCGACTGGCATCGATCGCAGTGAACCGATTAACGTGACTATCACGGTACAAAAGTTCATAAGCATACACTTCTTCATTTAACTTCAAGATTGGCTGCCGTGCCACGAAAACTTCCATCGGCTTTCTTCCCTTCTTCAACACTTGAGAACAATACGTTAAGTATACTACACCCCTCCAGTCATTGTAATAATGGTATGGGAAAAAATACATGAAATACGAGAAGAAGGAAACACTGAAATCAAAGACTTCTTCAGGAGGGAAAACATGGATAAACAACAATGGACAAAGCCACAACCAATGTGGCTGGAAGATACATCGCTACCTTCATTTGATGAACTAAAAGAAGATACGTCTACAGATGTCGCTGTAATTGGTGGAGGCATCACTGGAATTACAACTGCTTATTTATTAGCTAAACAAGGAAAGCAAGTTATATTACTCGATTCTGATCACTTGTTACACGGTACAACAGGTCATACTACAGCTAAAATTACTGCCCAGCATGGGTTGATATATTATGAATTAATGAAGCATTTCGGTACTGAAGAAGCCTCTCTCTACTATCAAGCTCAAATGAGTGCTTTTTCCTTAATTGAAGAATTGATTCATAAATATGACATCGACTGTGATTGGAAAAAGGAAGATGCCCTTTTATATGCCACTACAAATAAAGGAGCGCTTAAGCTTGACCAGGAGTATGAAGCTTACAACAAACTAGGAATCGAAGGATCCCTTATTGAGTCGCTTCCTTTTGATGTAGAAGCCAAAAAAGCTCTAGTTATGCACAATCAGGCTCGTTTTCATCCCCTAAAATACTTAGCCGCTTTAGTAGAAGAGTTTATCAAGTTAGGTGGAGAAATTTACGAAAACACTAAAGCTACTGACCTTAAAGAAGGACCTAAGCTTAAAGTTCAAACGGGTTCCGGTGCAACGGTCACCTGTGACAAAGCAGTTTCCTGCAGTCACTTCCCCTTCTATGACGGGAAAGGATTTTATTTCAGCCGTATGTATGCAGAGCGATCCTACCTCATGGCTATCGAACCAGAACGTGAAATACCTGATGGCATGTACCTTTCTGTAGACGAACCAAAGCGAACCATTCGTACAGCTGAATACAATGGCAAACCAATTTTACTTGTAGGAGGCGAAAGCCACAAAACAGGGATGGGAGTGAATACATCCTTCCATTACAACGCGATTGAAGAGTTTGCTGCTCAGACCTTTGGAATTAAGAAGAAATTATTCCAATGGTCTGCTCAAGATTTGACGACGCTAGATAAAGTTCCTTACATTGGACCCATTACCCGACGAAACGATCGCGTGTTCATAGCTACCGGTTTTAGAAAATGGGGTATGACGAATGGAACGCTTGCCGCTCAGCTTATTTCTCAATCTGTTGAAGGCGAGGATTCATTGTTTCACTCTCTGTTCAAACCGTCACGGTTCAAAACAGATCCTAGTATGAAACAATTTCTTTCCCAGAATTTTGATGTCGCAGTCCACCTTGTGGAAGGGAAGCTCGAGCTTGTTGCAGACCGACCTCAAAACCTGAAAAAAGGAGAAGGATTGGTCGTTCAATGGAAAGGCGAACGTGCAGGAGCTTTTAAAGATGAAGAAGACCATATACACCTTCTGGATACGACATGCACTCACATGGGGTGCGAAGTGGAATGGAATGATGCGGAACGTACTTGGGACTGCCCTTGCCACGGCTCAAGATTCTCTTTTGATGGAACAGTTGTGGAAGGTCCGGCTGACCAGCCGCTTATGAAAATCGCTTTTCCTTCTCCTGAGCAGCAGCAAATCACCTCTGATGAGATTAACGCCGAAGAAGAACAACCGGATCAGCCATAATGTCAAAGCGCTGCCTGAAAGGAGGCAGCGCTTTTCTATTTTTCCAGTATAAAGGGTGGTATAATATAAAAGTTGGAAAAGTTTATCAAATTCATCTGGAATAATCATAGAGAGGATCTTTTCTGTATGATCAGCGATCAAAAATTAGGCATTCTTTATACAGCAGGAGCTTATATTTTATGGGGGTTTCTGCCCATCTACTGGAAACTGATTCAGCAAATCCCCGCATTTGAAATTCTCGCCCACCGGATTGTATGGTCTTTCGTTTTCATGGCATTCCTCGTCTTAGCCATCAATAAACGGAAACAATTTATGAAGGAGCTCCGTGCCATCATAAATAAAAAAATCCGACTGGTCGGCATTACGCTCGCTTCCATAACCATCAGTATCAACTGGGTCACTTACATATGGGCAGTAAATACCGATCATGTCGTTGAAGCCAGTCTCGGCTATTATATAAACCCGCTTGTCAGCATTCTTCTAGGAATGATTGTATTAAAAGAAACCTTTTCAAGAGCTCAGTGGCTTGCTTTTTTCCTTGCCGGATGCGGTGTATTGTTTATGACCGTCAACTTCGGTTCCGTCCCCTGGATTGCCTTGCTGCTTGCTTTTAGTTTTGGTTCTTATGGATTACTGAAAAAATTAGTTCCCCTTAATGCCATGTATGGACTAACCATTGAAACCCTTATCGTGTCACCGGTTGCGTTCATCTATCTCTTAAACCAGCAAAGCGGTCAATGGATGCAGGTAGACTTGCTTTCCCTTACCAGCCTGCTTGTGTTCGGAGCTGGAATTGTCACGGCAATCCCTTTATTGCTGTTCTCAGCAGGAGCGAAGCGCATTCCTCTTTCCATGGTTGGCTTTCTACAGTATTTTGCTCCGACCATTATGCTGATCATCGGTGTTTTCTTATACAACGAGCCATTTACTGAAGTTCATGCTATATCGTTCACCCTTATATGGGCCGGTCTTGCAGTTTACACAGTGACTCGCATGAAGCGACTGAAAAAATATGAAGCAAAAGCGAGTTAATTAAAGGCTTTGGTAAAATTTAGTGTTGGTGTTTCATTTGAGGCTTATTACACAATAGGGCCGGTTAGTTGAAGACTCAGTTTCGAGATATTTTGTAGAGAAAGGGGCTCCAGGGAACGACTCGCTTTCCGCGGCCCTGCACGACGCAGGGTCGTTCGACGTTGCCACAGGACGTGGCGACCTTAGTCGAACATCCCTTGTGGTGAGCTTCCTCAGCTTCGCCTTCCGGGATCTCACCGATCATGTTCATCCCGCAGGAGTCTTCGCCGTTCCCTTCCGCCCCTTTGCGATCATGGAGAGCTCGAAGTTCTCTGCATAAACACCTTCCCATGAACAAGGATCATCTATAATCCACCTTGATTTTTACTGTCTGTTTACGTGTAGGAACCCTGTTATAGAAGCATTTGAGGCAGATACAGCTTGACCCATGTCTTCTATAGCAGGGTCCGTTCACGAGATATCGTTGGGGTGGCGGAGGAAACGACGAGACTCCCGCGGGAGAAGGAGCGAGGCGAGACCCCACAAGGAGTGTTAACGACTGAGGAGGCTTGCCAGTCCCCCGCAGGAAAGCGAGTTGTTTCCGTAGCCGCCCCATCCTTTTTTGGCAATGGACCCGAGTTATCTCGAAACTGAGTCTTCAAGTATCGGGAGCTTTACCTTTAAAGGACGCGGAAGTTTAAATGAACCAATTAAAAAAGACGGTACCTTAAATTTGCAGGTGCCGTCCTTTTTTATGATTACTCATATGGCTTACCAGCTGAAATAAGCAGCGGCATCTTTCCCTGATAAGTAAGCACTCTCCAGGCGGGTACGCTTAGCTTCATCATTTTCTCTAAGAAATGCATCTCCCGCAGCTACAAGTGTGCCTTCACCAGATAGATCTAAATAGGAAGATTGAATCACATTTTTCGCCTGAGCGTAACGCCAGCGTTTTAACTGTTCGGATTCGAGGTCTTTCCAATCTAAATAGGAAGCTGCCTTTTCTTTAATTAAAGAAAGTACATAGTCTTCCCCGTAGTATTTCCTGGACCAGTCTGATTTCATGTAGATACTGACAGTGGTTTCCTTTGAAATCCCTTTTTTCTCATGGTCCACCATTCGTTCCATTCCTTCTGGAAGGTCGGTATCTATATGACCATCCTCAGGAAGATTGGTAGGATGATTGAACTGATAAATCCCTACATAAGTCGGTTCAAACACAACTTTCTTCAACTGTTTATATACAGAAGGATCCACACGTACTTCGCTGTCTTTTAACAGCTCAATTATTTGAGGAACAGGCATAGTCAGCAGCACTTTTTCTGACTGCCACTCGTTCCCATTCTCATCATATAATCGAAACCCACTTGTATTCTGGACAATTCGGGTCACTGTGGTATGTAGTGACGTTGGAATGCCTTTAGCCAGGTGTTTAGCCAGACTGTTCATACCGTCTACAGCTGTATAACGAGGGTACTCTTCACCAAACCATTGCTTAATCCACCCTTGATCCAGCCAACCCTGGACATCTTCTTCAAACTCCTTCGTTCTTACAGTAAAAAATTGCGCACCATGATCGGCTTTTCCACCTGCTACTCGTCTTGTGGCAAGCCTTCCTCCAACACTCTTGCTTTTATCAACTAAAAGGAGATCTTTTCTCCCTTGTTTCAAAAACCGATTGGCAGCTGTGATTCCAGAGAAGCCCGCGCCCACAATCGTAATCTCATAGTTATTCATTCTTCCACCTCCATGTCTATTATAATTAATTTTCCACAAATATATATAAAGAACACATCCGAAATATATTCGGAGATGTTCTTATTCTAACAGAAATTGTTTATACTTCTTTAACCTTTTTATTTTTGCTGAAATCACATAGCCGTTCATAAGCCAATGGTATGATTAAAAGGATTAACAATAGAGAGTTGGCTTAACTATCAATAACAGACTTTTCAAGCTCTGGACTGTAAACGGTCAAATCAACTTTCTAGTAGACTAATTTCCATCGACCACCCCAAATTCTTACTCTTCCTCGAATGGGTATAAGCCATATGGAACATACATCTGAACCTGTAACTCTCTTTCTCGCACGCAACAACATTTAAACCACGTTCAACCAACACCTCTTAATATCAACATTTCTAATTCCCTCTTTTAAGCCACTGAGACTTTCAGGAAGAAATACGTTAAAATTAAGTCGGAATACAAAACATAGTTCAAGCGGCTCTAGTATCTCCTCAGAACCTGTCATTTTGATTGAAGGTATTTATACAAAGATAGATTTCACTGGTCTCCTCCTAAGTTGTTAAGGAGCCAGTTAACGCTGGACGAAAAATCGTTTCGTTTTTTCTATAACTATTCAAATTCATATACAATTACAAACCCGCAAAACAGGTAAGGAGCAGTGAAAATGGATCAAAAATCAATTCATATTATAGAACAATCAATAAAGTTGTTTGCAAAAAAAGGATTTAGCTCAACTTCCGTTCAAGAAATCGCTAATGAATGCGGCATTTCAAAAGGGGCTTTTTATTTACACTTTAAATCAAAAGATGCTCTTTTACTGGAAATATTTAATTATTACTTTCAAAATATCCAGAAGAAGACGGATGCTATCCAGTCCCTTGATTTAGAACCAAGAGCTAAGTTCACGAAACAAATGACTGTTACATTTCAGGAAATTGCAGAACACAGAGAGTTTATTATCATGCAAATCAGAGAGCAGGCTATCCCTTTTAATGACAATATAGAAGCTTTTCTCACTCAGATGCGCTTCAATTCATATTTGTTTTACAAAAGGCATCTGCTTTCCATTTACGGTAAGGAAATCGATTCGGTTATTTGGGAAGTAAGTCTTCTGCTTCAAGGCATATTTAAAGCATTTTTAGATTTAATAATTATTGAGAACGTCCAAATGGATGTAGAAGAGTTATCTCACGCTATGTTGAGGCGAATGGATTTTATCGTGGAGGGGTTCAAACATAGCGGGGACCAGCCGATCATAACTGAAGAACTTATGAGCGGGCTTATTCCTAAGGAGTTTTTCCATCATGAACTAGATGAAATTATAGATACCCTCGTTCAATTGCGAGAATCTTCAGAAGGGGACATTGAAGTAACCATTTCCGTTCTGCTGGATGAAATACAAAAAATGGAGCCCCGCCCGGCTATTCTAAAAGGGATGTTAGCCAATTTAGAAGGGCTGCAATCCTATCAGGGCATTGCAGGCCAAATCCGAACATTTTTTCAACTGTAACTTCTTCTTCCTATACGAAAAGACGCCTTCAGTTCAGAAGGCGTCTCTTATTAATTACTTTCAAATGCTTCTGCTTCAACCACTTCATCAAGCACCGGATATACAGATTCCACACCGTCTTCAGCAACGGAACAAGCTACTCCGAGCGGGGTTTTCCAAAAGGACTCGGGAATATAAGGATTTTTAAGTCCTGCCGGTTGAAATAGAGCGCGGTAAATGCGCGACAGATGTTGACTGGTTTCTTGTGGTTCCCTTTCTCTTTCACCACGAGCCAAAAGAAAAACATAGCGCATGGACTGAAACAAATTGTCACCAGGCATAAATGTGTATTCCTTAAAAAATTTCAATTGTTTCAGAGAGTCCTCTTTTAAACCAGACTTTACGGCAAGATCGTCCAGATGCTCATGCAGATGGTTATATACTTGCTGAAATATCCGTCGTTTCTCATCCTGCATAACTTTATCCGTGTAAATTTCCTGCAACTTTTCATAAGCCTTATCTTTTGTCCAGCTCACTATTGCATCACCTCATTTTATTAATTTTTCTCTCTATTTTCCTTCTCATATCCAAATTGACCTGCTTCGAGTTCAATCGATTGATATAAGAGTGGAATATCCCCAGAGTCTTCTTTCAAATGATCAGCGATTTTAGGAACAAGCTTGTTCCACACCATAGGGTTTGCGGCCATGGCTTGAAACAAGGCCATTTCATTACTCGTCCAGCTTCGTAAGCTTTGAATATAATTAAGGGTTAACTGAAACCCGGGAAGCAGCTGAGCATCTCTCTTTTCCTGAAAGATTCGCATGACTTCTTCCCAGCTTTCGCCTTCTTCATAAAGCTGAACAGACTCGGCTAAAAGAAAAGCCTGCATAAATGCGTCATTGATACCAAGACCTGTACTAGGATCTTTACTGTGCCCCGCATCCCCAATGAGCGCCCATCCCTTACCGTAGGCCTGTCTAAAGAAATTCGGCATGCCGGAGGTGCCTATAATTTTACCTTGTAAAGAAGCGCCTTCTAAACGTCTTTCCATTCCATAAAGCTGTTTATACATAGATTCAAAGTTTACTTGCGGATCCTTCATCATCGTTTTAAATTCATCTGGATGCACTTCTAGCCCAAGACAATCTCTTCCTTCCTCCATTGGAAAAAGAAAGCCAATCCTCCCTTCGTGGAGAAATATTTCTGTGACAGGCTCGACAAGCGGCTTGACTCCATTATAATAACCGTAAAGAACGGGTCGCAATGCTCCTTGATTATGATACTTCTCTGCCCCTGTCCACTTTGCAATATTGGAATATTTACCATCCGCTCCCACCACTAAGTCTCCATAATAGGAAGAAGATCCCCCTTGTTTATGGTCCACAGAAACTCCGACTACCTTATCACCTTCCCATAAAAGATTACTGACGTTGGTGGCTGGTTGAAAGTAAACATCCTTATATTTTTCCGCTTCTTCTAGAAGAACGTGATCTAAATGATCGCGTTTAGGAATGATCGTATAGGAAGACCTAGGTCCTTCCACAAAACTCTGCCCAATGTATGTACGCATTCGGTTAATCTGCCTTAGACCATTCGCTTCCACCTTACCCAGCACCCCCAACTTTTTTAGATACTCTATATGTGACATATGGTGGGTAGAAAGTGTATCACTGGGAAAGGAATTTTTATCAAGAAGTAAGACGCTTTTTCCAAGCTTGGATAGTTCGATGGCCAGGCTTGAACCCGCTACTCTGGCACCTACTATGATGACATCAAATCGATCGTTCATTTTTCAACTCACCTTTAAAAAGTTATTTATTATATCGTAACGGATTTACCTCTGCAAACTCTAGTTTCAGCTTTTGAGTAAAACGTATTTTTTGAACAAGGTAGAGAGTGAGATGAAAAAAAGAGGAAACAAGACAGCGCTTATTTCCTTTATCTGTGCCCATTATATTAAGGCAGCTCATTGCCTGCGGCAGTATATAGTTCATACCATTCTTGTCTGGTTAATTCAATATCAGAAGCCTTAGCTATATCTCTCATACGCTCTGTATTCATCGTGCCAACTACAGGCTGAATATTAGCTGGATGGCGCAGGATCCAAGCAATAGCGATAGCTGAATCTGTCACCCCATACTTTTCAGCCAGATCTTTCAGCTTGGCATTGACTTGTGGAAATTCCTTATTCCCAACGAATGGACCTTCTATCATGCCGTGTTGAAACGGGGACCAGGCCTGGATGGATATATCATTTAAACGGCAGTACTCTATGACGCCGCCATCACGCATAATAGCTGGATCGTTTTGCATATTTACATTGAAACCAGCATCAATCATGGGGGTATGTACTATACTTAACTGCATCTGATTCACAATCAAATCTTCCTTCAAATACTTTTTCAATAGTTCAATCTGCATTGGATTTTGATTACTCACACCAAAATAGCGTACCTTCCCGCTTTCTTTTAATTCCGTGAAGGCTTCAGCCACTTCTTCAGGTTCAAACAAAGCATCTGGCCGGTGAAGCAATAAACTGTCAATATAATCTGTTTTCAGACGTTTCAGGCTGCCTTCCACAGATTCAAGAATGTGATCTTTGGAGAAATCAAAATATCCATCGCGAATGCCGCATTTGGTCTGCAGTTTCATTTTTTCACGAACATCATCGTTCATATCGATAGCCTCTGCAAACACAGATTCGGATTCACCTGATCCGTAAATATCTGCGTGGTCAAACAAATCCACGCCGGTGTCCATGGCATTTTCAATTACATACCGAGCATCTTTCTTTTCTAATTTATTAATCCTCATACAGCCTAAAGAAATTTCCCCAACTTCTAATTCGCTGTTACCAAGCTTCAGCTTTTTCAAACTCCCACCTCTTCCTCATTGAATGGTTCTATCCTAACATTATATTGAAAATAAAGTAATTGAAAACGCTTGATTGTAGAACGAGCATTGCAAAGAAAAAAACCCCAATCTAAGAAAAAATAGAGCGGGGTTTTCGTCTTCATTCGTTTAATTTTTTTCTTCAATTGGTTCATCAAATAAATCCGTAAACTTAGCAACATTTTCGTAGCTGAATTCAAACGCCATTCTTACTTCGCCAAAGCCAGGCTGAAAGAAGTAGCCTTGCACTTCATAACTGCTTTTGTTCTCCCTGACCTTAGTTAGGTGAAAATAGCGCTGGATATATTGAGCCATTTCTTCCAGTTTCTTGTTCCGTACCTTTATCCATTGTTCTTTTAGCTCATCTGTTGGAAAGTCCGATTCCTTTAACATTTGATCACTCCTCTACGGAAATCAAAGCTCTGAAACTGTATATAATCATTATAATATAAGAGCTTACCGATATTTTCAACTGCTATTCAGTAATAAAACTTAGATAAAGTCATGCATTTACCTTTTATTATGGTTAACACACAAAAAAAGAGGGGCAAACAGGATAGGAATAAAACAGCTACGTTAACTATCCTTAAAACGAAGAGAAGTAATGAACTTATCCCTTCTGCACTTTAGATAGAAAAGGACGCTCGTTATGCCAGCTCACATCCACGTCCAGATCAAAAAATCTGGAGAGCTGCTGGCTGGTAATCATCTTAGTTGTTTCGCCAGCATTGAAAACCTCTCCCTCTTTAAGCAGTAAAGTCTTGTGAAAAACAGGAAGAATTTCTTCAACATGATGCGTTACGTAAATCATTGTGGGAGCATTAGGTTTCTTTGTGATCTCTTCAATAGATTCGAGTAATTTCTCCCTTGCTATAAAATCTAGGCCACTTGTAGGCTCATCAAGAATCAGGAGGGAAGGTCCCGCCATGAGTGCTCTAGCAATTAAAACACGCTGTTTTTCCCCGGTTGAAAGAGTTTCATAATTTCGGTTGGCATAGTCAATACACCCAAGGTCTTCAAGTAATGAGATTGCCATTTGCCTCATGGAGTCTGTAGGGGTTTCATAAAGTCCGATAGAAGCAAATGCTCCGCTCAGCACCACTTCAAAAGCATTATCGCCCTGGTGGATCTTCTGCTGAATAGCTGAAGAAACGAACCCAATCTGTTTACGGAGGCGTTCTGCAAGATAAGTCTTCCCAAACTGCATACCTAATACGTTAACCTCTCCCTTTGTTGCAAAGGTGTATGCATTCAGTAAGTTAAGGATGAACGTTTTTCCAGAGCCGTTCAGTCCCAGCAGTACCCAGTGCTCTCCTTCTTCAATATGCCAATTAATATCCTTTAGAATCCATCTGTCTCCTCGTCTCAAAGATACGTTTTCCATCTCCAGCACCATAGATGTGACTCCCTTCTAGCCGCCTACTATTTATATGAATTTATGTACGTATAATACCCTGGCAGGAAATAAATCTCTTTCCTTTCCAGCAAGATCGTTAATTCTTCACCTGACTGAACTTTCTACATAGATAGACGGTTTTCGCAACGGGAATTATATAATCATAATTATTTCAAAATTCTTTGAAAATAACAAGTCACCCCAGTAACACGAAACACCAGAATGACTCCTCCAATTAACATATCCACTGCACGGATCTAATAGATCAAGTTGATGATTTATAATAAAAAGTTTTTGAGCTATAGGGCCGGATACTTGAAGACTCGATTTCGAGATATTCCAGGTCCGTTGCTAATAAAGAGAGTGGCTGACTACGGGAACAACTCGCTTTCCTGCGGGGGAACTGGCAAGCCTCCTCAGTCGTTACCACTCCTTGTGGGGTCTCGCCTAGCTCCTTCTCCCGCGGGAGTCTCGTCGTTCCCTTCGCCAGCCTATGCTTGAAAAGCGAACGGACCCTTCTATAGTCGTTAGAAGGTGCTTGACCCGCCTCAAATGCTTCTATAGCGGGAATTATGACTTTACACGCTCATTGTTAGAAGTTTTATCTCCATCATAAACCGAGCCTCTCAAACAAGATTTCGAGCTCCATATATCGCAAGGGCCGGAGGGGGACGATGTAGACTCCAGTGGGATAAACATGAGCGGTGAGACCCCGGAAGTCGAAGACTGAGGAGGCTCAGCACATGCCCTCGGAAAGCGAAATCGTCCCCCGCAGAACCTAATTCTAACAAAAGTCTCGAAACTGAGTCTTCCAGTAACGGGAGCTTATCTTTAATATGTAACACAAAAATAAAGGAGACACTCAAAAAAAAGACCCCCATTTAGGGAGTCTTCTTTATTAATAACTTCTTTCATCTTCCACTTCGTGGTTCTGATCTAGAATATAGAGCTTGCTTGGTTTGTTTTCTTGAGCCATTTCTTCAGCTTTTGCTACTGCTGTATCACGCTCATCATACAAATCCGTAGGGGCAACATCCTCTATTTTGATCAACCAGCCTGTTACGTCTTTATTTGGTGCAACTGTGTATTCCTTCATGTCTATTCACTCCTTTTACTATACTTGCTAAACCATTCCCACCCCACTGGCATTTCAAACGTATTCGAATTTTGCACAAATAGTTTGACAATTAAGCATAAAACACTTTATAATTCCATACAAGTTAATGAATAGCTGAATATTATAAAAACTCTTATCGAGAGTGGCAGAGGGACTAGGCCCTGTGACGCCCGGCAACCTTCAAGTAGATACTTGAAAAGGTGCTAATTCCTACAGATCTATGGATCTGGAAGATAAGTGGAGGAACTGATTGCTACGCCCTCTTCTTACTTAAGAAGGGGGCTTTTAAATTTTTTTGAATAATGATGAAATATAAATTTAGGGAGGATTATTGATGACATTACCTTTTCACAAATTTGGACCTGAAACTTTATTACTTCACGGAGGCCAGCAACCAGACCCAGCTACTGGATCACGTGCTGTACCAATTTACCAGACCACTTCTTACGTCTTTAATGACACTGACCATGCTCAAAACTTATTTTCATTAGCGGAGCCTGGCAACATTTACACCCGTATCATGAACCCAACCGTCGATGTACTAGAGCAACGCATTGCTTTACTTGAAGATGGCGCTGCTGCAGTAGCTACCGCTTCAGGCATGTCTGCCATTACTATGGCTATCCTCAACATTGCCAGCGCTGGAGATGAAATTGTAGCCTCTTCCCATTTGTATGGAGGAACCTATAACTTGTTCGTTCACACTCTGCCTAAGTACGGGATTACTGTTCATTTTATTGAAGGAACCAGCCCAGAGGATTTCAAGAAAGCTGTTACCCCTAAGACAAAAGCCATTTTTGCCGAAACGATCGGTAACCCAAGCTTAAATGTTCTGGATATTGAAGCTGTGGCTGACGTAGCTCATGAACATCACATTCCTCTTATCATCGATAACACGTTTGCTACTCCTTACATTTGCAAACCGATCAGCTGGGGCGCTGATATTGTCATTCACTCAGCTACAAAGTGGATAGGCGGCCATGGAACGACAATTGGCGGGCTCGTGGTAGACAGTGGACGCTTCAACTGGGATCATGAAAAATTCCCAGGATTCACGGAACCTGATGAAAGTTATCACGGCGTACGCTTTGGTCTTGATGTAGGTCCCGCCGGCTACGCTGTTAAGCTGAGAGTCCAGCTGCTTCGTGACACGGGTGCCTGCTTGAGCCCTCACAATGCATTTTTGCTTCTCCAAGGTCTTGAAACCCTTCATTTGAGAATTACTAAACATTCTGATCAAGCTCTTGAAGTTGCTAAATACCTACAGTCTCATGAAGGTGTGGAATGGGTGAATTTCCCTGGACTCTCTGATCACCCTACTCACCCGCTTACTAAGAAATACTTCAGCTATGGATATGGATCCATCGTCGTCTTCGGAATTAAGGGAGGGCGCGAAGCTGGAAAAAAACTGATTGATCAAGCGAACCTCTGGTCTCACGTCGCCAATGTCGGGGATGCGAAATCACTAATTATTCATCCTGCTTCGACTACTCACCAGCAGCTAAGTGATGAGAATCTTGAAAAATCCGGGGTGACGGAAGAACTAGTCCGTCTGTCTGTTGGGCTTGAATCAATAGAGGATTTAATTGCAGAGCTGGATGCGGGTCTTAAAGAAGCTACTGGTTTCTCAAAACCATACAAAAACTCTAAAACCGTTATAGAAGAAACACTATCGTCATCATTGGACCGTTCGAATAATGAACTGCGTCAAAAAGTTATCGCTATCGTGGGAGCTGTTTCAAACGATGAACTCTCTAACGAGGCTAAGAAGCTTTCACGTTTAGGCTTTCAAGTTGTAGAAATCTCAAGCATTTCAGACCTTCAAGCTTCTTCCCTGCCAGCAGTTGATGTGCTTTATGCAAAAGAACTCGATCAAGATTCTATCAACTCGGCACAAGCGATTAAACCTGGCTTGTTATGGTCAAGAGACTCTGTACCAGAAGTTCAGGATAATCTTGTCACTGGCCTCAGTCTTTATGAATCAATTATAGCGTTACGTTCCGGGCAGTCTTATACGGAAACGCCACTATCTGTCTAAACTGGAAAGGAGGCATGAACATGTCTGTAAAAAATCCCACCAGCTACCAGTTTCCAAATAAAACCATTTCTATCGGCTCTTTTACATTTGAATCTGGAGATCAATTGCCCGATGTAGAACTTGCCTATGAACGATTTGGACCAGCTGGTGCTCCAGCCATTTTAATATGCCATGCGTTAACAGGAAATCAGTATGCGGTTGGTTCCGAGGAGCAGCCCGGCTGGTGGGCCGGATTGATTGGCAGAGGGCTTCCCATTGACACCTCTCAATTTCAGGTCATAACATTTAATGTATTAGGTGGCTGCCACGGGTCTACGGGACCAGCCAGTTTAAACCCGGAAACTGGTGAACCCTACCGATTAAGCTTCCCGCCGGTCACCGTCCGTGATATAGTCCACGCACAACGGAAGGCTTTACATGAACTTGGGATCAACCACCTCCATGCTGTGGCAGGTGGATCTCTCGGAGGCATGCAGGCCTATGAGTGGGGATTGCTCTATCCGACTTTTATGAAGCAGCTTTTTATACTTGCTGCGACACCTTATTTAAGTGACTATGGAATTGCCTTTAATCATATCGGAGCACGTGCCATTAAGGATGACCCCTCATTTAATCATGGAAAATACCCTTCGAACCAACACCTCAAAGGATTTGAAATTGCGAGAATGGCGGGGATGATCACTTACCGGAGCCAAACCCTTTTCCAAAAACGGTTTGACCGGAATCAAAAAGAAGATGCATCCTATGATATCCAGTCTTATCTTGACTATCAGGGGGATAAAATTAAAACTCGCTTTGATGCTAACAGTTACCTATATCTACTCGAAGCTATGAACCACCACGATATCGGCAGGGACCGAGGAGGCTGGAAGCAAGCTTCTCAGCATTACAAAGCGGACGTATACACATTGAGCTTTGAACATGACCTCCTTTATCCGTATGACTTTATTAAACGTTTTAGCGATCATGTCCCAGGAGCTGAACACTTTCACTCCGATACCGACTACGGGCATGACGGGTTTTTAGTAGAGTTCAATGACTGGGCTTCCTGGATTGGAGATAAAATCAACTAATCTCATAATCTCCACACCCAAACCAAAACAAAGCAGCCTGACGATATGATCATCGCAGGCTGCTTTGTTTTGGTTATTCAGCATTTAATTCACTAACTGTTACAAATGTATAGCCTTCTTGCTTTAATGACTTCACAATTAATTCTACAGCTTCAGCCATGGACGGTTGAAGGTCATGGAGTAAAATAATAGAACCATCTTCTACTTGAGATAAAACATTCTCTGCAACTTGAGAATTCTCTAGTTTTTGCCAATCCTTTACTTCTACAGTCCAAGGAACAGCACTGATCTCTTTTTTATACGTAACAGGAGGCCGGTCACCAAAAGGCAGACGGATGACGTCGGGCTTTTGTCCAGTCACCTGCTTTATAATCTGCTGAGTTGCATCAATTTGCTGAGTCACTTCTTTTTGCGGTAACCGGGATAAGCGAGGATGATCCCATGTATGATTACCAATTTCATGACCTGCTTCAGCTACTTGCCTGGCAACCTCTGGATAGTAGCTGATCCTTTTTCCTATCATAAAAAAAGTAGCTTTCGCTTCGTACTCGTTTAAGGCTTCAAGAATATTGGTTGTCACCTCAGGATGGGGACCATCATCGAATGTAAGAGCTACTTCCTTCATCCCTGAACTTCCATGTTTCGAACGATAATCTTCAGCAGTAAACGTTGAGTCTTCTTCTTTATAAGTTGGCTTTTCCTTATTAATTTTACCTGGGAGTTCCAATGCTTTAGCATATTCAGGACGCAACAGTTCATCTACAGCCTTCTCATTCAGAACGATCTTATTCGGGAAATCAGATACGCCATTGATATAAACTACAATTCCTTGTCCGGTCAGAGCAATATGAAGATTGTTATTAAAAATCGTTTTTAACGCATCTTCCATATCTGCCGAGTAGTTTTCATCTGCCTTCAGTGCTTCCACAGTAAATTCCACAAGCCGATCTACATAAGGAAGATCTTGCTTAAATAATTCATTTAATTCGATGCGCTTTCCATTCTCTTTATCAAAATTCACAATGGTTTTTTTAACTACCGGCTCCCCTGGTACTACATCCGTGGTTTCTTCAAACTGAACGACGAAAAAACGACGATCCTGGTGTAAGACTTCATAATCAATGTGCAGTTCAAGGGAAGATTTACCTTCATTTTTCTGTAAGGCTTCATAGCTCTCTTTTTTAAAAGCTGCCTTTTTCTGATTTACATAGTCTATTATGGCTTGATTAATCTGATTATTCGGGGTGTCAGGGTAATGGATCGTGATATGATATTCTTCATACTCTATAATTTCTGTTTGTATTTTCACGTCATAGATGGGCTCTCCTGTGCTTTTCTGGGAGTCCCCATTGGCATTTGCAATGAAAGAACAGCCAGTCATTAGCAATAAGCTGAGAAGAGCCATGTATATAATAATAGGTTTCATTCGTCGTACCTCTTTGCTAGTTTTTTGGCACCACCTATTGTAACACAAATGTAATGTTGTATTTATGAATTTGTTATTTTCAGATTAATTGACTGCTATAAGCTCGTGCGAACATCCCATAGCTCAGGGAAAAATCTATGGTCAAGCACTTTTTTCAAGTAACCGACTCCCGAGGATCCCCCTGTACCTGTTTTGTGGCCAATGATTCTCTCCACAGTTTTCATATGGCGGAAACGCCACTGTTGTAATCGATCCTCAATGTCTACCAGTTTTTCAGCCAACTGGTATAAATCCCAATACTTATCTACATTTTTATATACATTCATCCACGCTTTTTCTACAGTAGGGTCTTTTTCATATAACTTCGTATAATCGCGATTAAGGACATCTGAACTAATATCCAGACCCGCTTCTGCTAATTTTTGAATAGCGGCATCATAGATTCCCGGAGATTCGTAAGCTTTAGTGAGTTCTTTATGGAGCTCAGGAGATTTTTGATAAATTTTCACTACGTGAGGGGTTTTATAGCCTAAAGCAAATTCAACCATTCTATATTGATAGGATTGAAATCCAGAAGCTTGCCCCAGCTTGTCGCGAAATTCTATATATTCAGCAGGAGTAAGAGTGGATAGAACATCCCATGCATGAATAATTTGTACTTGAATATTAGATACTCTTGCGAGCATCTTAAACGCAGAAGCCAGTTCACCTTTCTGAATGGCATTGATCGATTCCGTTAACTCATGCAAAATCAGCTTCATCCATAATTCACTTACCTGATGAATGATGATGAACAGCATTTCGTCATGATGAGATGACAAACGCCTCTGAGAAGACAGCAATTCATCTAGATGCAGATATTCACCATAGGTCATGCGTTCTTTAAAATCCGTATGAACTTTCTCGTTCTCTTTAGAGTCCTGTTCACTCACTGCTCTTGCTCCTTTCCAGTTATTCTAGGATTCCACGCTGCGGGATATTGTTATAGGTCATAGGCAGAAATTCGGTATGGACCATACCCTCATACATTAACAGTGTTCCAAATATGTCGTGTTCAACATGCACATGAACCCGGTAAGCCTCATGATCTTCATCATAATGTTCATATACAGAGGTTGTCGGTCCCGGTACCTTGAACTTATCTTGATACGAGGTTTGCACTGATTCCATGTACAATCCCCCCTCTGCGGTTACATGAAGATCAAGTTCTGTTTGAAGAAGAGCAGACTTTCCTAAATCATCCACAATTTTTTGCTTCTCTTCATCAAAACGCATCGCCGCATCAAATCCCCGGATGGAATAAGGAAAGAAAAAACGCCTGATCCAACTCATCGTTTCCCGGCCATGATCATCTTGATAGGCATAGTTTTCAAGAGTAAATGGCACTTGTTTCCCTCTTTCAGCAAACACCAGGTGATCAAAGTTTCCTAAAAGAAAAAATGGACGAAGCATGGGATGCGCCCCACGAATCTCAGTCATTCTTCCCTGTCCAAGCATCATTAAATTGTCCTCGCTGGTGATGCTGTACTTCTTCTGCATGTTGGGATGTAATTGATTAAATTGCTCTCCTAGAGCTTTTTGGTAAATGGATTTCATTGTTTATGACCTCCTTCAAACATATATGTATACCATGGTGTGTGTTGTTGACATACTTTCCATTATTATTGAATACAATTTTATTTAGAGAAGCCATCATGGCTATGGTCTTTCGTCAGACTCTATAAGCATTATAGCACAAGGAAGCGGATACAAAGGTAGATGCAAATAAGACCTGCCTAGGCAGGTCTTTATAACGATTTCAGTGCACCAAAAAAGCTTATCTATATTATTATCGGCATGGAATGCTTTTTACATAACTTCTTCGGCTAAATCACTAACCGAATACCCCTTCCGCTGCTTCATAATCCAGCCTTGCTTTTGAAGTTGATTAAACAACTTTTGGATATGTTTTTCTGGCCACTCGGAAAGTAACCCAAACCATCTGTTTTCATGCAAGTTCAGAGTTCTAAGTTTGTTTGTCGCCTTTCCAGCTAGAACATGAACCAGAATGTGCGCTGGGTAATCCGTGCCATAATAATGGATTAAATCCAGAATTTGCTGCGTGTAAGCATAGGTTACCGGTCTGCCTTTAATCGTTATTATAATATCATCTTCCCCATAACGAACTTCTTCCAGTTTCCCTCTGAGTTCTTCCAGTACATGACTGGTCATGGGATAGACGTTTTCAGGTACCAGCTGCAGCCATTCCGGCAGTTCCTTCAGCATCCGCACATCATCAAGTTCAACTCCCGATAGCCAGCACAGTTCTGAAGAAGTTGTACGCTCCGGAATATTCGATCGGCTCAGCTTATCGTACATATATAAAAGTGGGTAGGCGGAAAGATCAGCTTCCTCCCGCTGATAACGTTCGATCTGGTGAACCAGCTGCATACTTTCTTCAAGCTTTTTACGCGCAGCTCCTAATTGTTTTTTTAGAGCTCTTAATTGAAGCAGCTGTTCAAGCAGTGCATCATTTTGCTTGGCTATCTTATTGAATTGCTCCTCAATTGTAACCATACGCTTGCGTGCACGCTCTTCATCGAATTCTTCTTCAAAATAAACCTGGTCCTCATCCACTTGATAAAAAAGACAGTAATCACATTTTTCACAGTAACAGCAGATCGTCCGGTTAGCTGAATCGAATTGCAATTGTTTTGCGTGATCACACCTGCTATTTGTATTCTGCAGCCACTTTTCCGGAAGCGACCGGAAAGGGCGCATAACAATACCTACGCGGTGACGCCAGTAAGCTATATCTTCTGGATATTTGATTACAGATAAGAGCGCAGATTGGTTCATTACTTCAACGGCGTCCACAACTTCCCTTTTTTCGTGGATAAGCTTGACAATTGGATGCCTGTGAAAAGCTTTGGTAATTTGTGTTAACCAGTATTCACGCGAGTATTCGCTTATATCCGCTAAGAACCTGTAGTCTTCCAGAACTCCGGCTACATGGTCCTTCAGCTTGTCAGAAGACAATTGAGTGAAATCTGTTTTATAAATATAGGACTCTTTTAGTGGTAGTCCATGTTCTTCAGACAACGTGCTCCACAGGAAAAGCTCTGGGCGCAATAAATGCGGGTATACTGTTTCGTCTTTTTGCAATGATACAGGAAGAACCGCTTCACCTGAGATACTCAAATAACGACGAATCGAGTCAGCATCTATATTCATGTACTCCATTTGATCGAGAATCGTATCGTTTAGTCTTGATAATAACCCCCGCTCAAACTTATGACCGATCGATCGAATATGCTTATTTTTCTTTCCAATCGGCGCAAGCACAATGGATGGGTAACGTTCGTCCTGATAAGTAATCGTCTCTGGCAATCCCATAATGATTCCCCTTTTGAATGAAGGATTTACTACTATTATAGAAAAAGTATTACAAAGTACCAACAATTATTAGTAAAATGGGCTCAAACAGTTAATATTTCCACGGGATACCCAATAAATAAGCCTGTCTCTATAACACCAGGAATTGAACGGAGACGATTTTCTAAATCATCATCCACTTTCCCCTCCAGCTTCATATCCAAAATTAAATTTCCCGATTCAGTAATAATAGGACCATCCTTACTACCTTGAGCCATTCTCAATTGAAACTTTGCATCCATCATATCTTTAAGCTTAGTTTCTACCAGGTGGAGCGCTCTAGGGTCCAGCTCGATCGGCAAAGCAAATTTTTCCCCGAGCCTTGAAACGAATTTACTTTCATCTACTAAAATGTACGTCTTTTGAGAGCTAGCCATCACAAGTTTTTCTGCAAACATAGCTCCGCCTCTTCCTTTAATTAACCTGTTATCACCATCAACCTCATCTGCCCCGTCAAATCCCCAATCTGGACAACTGTTCATAAGAGAAGTAGTCTTAATTCCTAATGTTGTACAGTTTAATGAGGCTTCATGAGAAGTCGGGATTGCAGATATATCCAGTCCTTCCTTCTGCACTCTGGCAGCAATTGCTTTTAATGCCAGATAAGAAGTGGAGCCTGATCCTACACCGATGACCTCCCCGTTCTTTACCAGTTCACTCACTCGGCTGGCTGCCTTTTCTTTTTGTTCTTTATTTGAAATTTCTCCAGACCAGCTCTCTTGAGCTGCAGATTGATTATTCCATTTCACAGATATCACCTCTTTCTTGGTATTCCCGAAAAAATGGATGAACAAGCATGATACTCTGGTCAAAGTGTAACAAATATGTAGCCTTCTCAGGCATAAATAGAGGGAATGATTACAAAACCATGTAATCTTTTACTTTAGGTTTACATACGTTGTAAAAACTCCAGTTTCTTCAATAACAAAGGGTGATGAAATTGAAACGAGTGTACTGGAAGCTGGTTATTTTTTACCTCATTCTTTTCTTATTCTTTCTTTTTTTATGAATAACCCATAGCTATGCTTCAAAGAAAAATAAATTTAATTAACAAGGTCATGCTTAAAAGCATAGATGACAGCCTGGGTCCTGTCATGAACTTCAAGCTTTCCAAGAATATTACTCACGTGGACCTTCACTGTTTTCAGGGCTATAAACAGCTCATCAGAAATCTCCTGATTCGTTTTACCCTCAGTCATGAGCAATAGGATTTCCATTTCTCGTGCCGTCAGCTGCTCATAAAGGTGATTGGTTTGAGGAGTCCTCATCTTATTCATAATTTTCCCCGTAACTTCAGGCTCAAGAATCGACTGTCCTTCATAGGTAGCCCGGATCGCTTTGGCAATTTCCTCAGCTTTTGATGTTTTCAGCATATAACTGACCGCTCCGGCTTCCAGTGCCGGATATACTTTTTCATCGTCTAAGAAACTGGTGACAATAATGATTTTGGCCTCGGGCCACTGCTCAACAATAAGTCTGGTCGCTTCAATTCCATCCATTTCTTTCATAACTAGATCCATAAGGATAATGTCCGGACGATGCTGTAAAGCTAGTTCGACTGCCTCCCTTCCATCATCCGCTTCCGCGATAACCTCAATATCTGCCTGCGCCGTTAAATAAGCTGATACTCCAATTCTGACCATTTCATGGTCATCGGCAAACAAAACCGTTATCATAGCGTCTCCCCTCCTTCTTTACGATAAGGAATTTTAACTTCGAGTCTTGTTCCTTCCTCTTTTAAACTGACGATCTTTAAAGTTCCACCTACCTCGAACGCACGCTCCTGCATGGTTTGAAGCCCGTAGGAACTTGTTTTTGCTTCTTCTACTACAAAACCTACCCCATCATCTACGACTCTCAAAATGATATTCCCATCCCGTTCTATCAACATGACGTGTAGAGCACTTGCCTTTGCATGCCTTAGCGTATTTGATACAGACTCCTGGAGAATTCGGAACAACTGATCTTCAACGCCTTTATCTACTTCAATCGATTCAACTGTCCACTCAATATCCATAGGAACTTTTTGAGTCAACTCATACAGAAGTTCTTCCGCCCCTTCTGATAATGTTTTATTATTTAATGCGGCCGGTCTCAAATGAAGCAGCAGAGCCCTCATTTCAAGCTGAGATTGTTGAATCATTTTTTCTACCATCTGCATTTGTTTTTGTACAGTGTCGTCCTCTGGCGGATTCACATCGTTGATCGCGGACATCATCATAGAAGCAGCGAACAACTGCTGGCTTACGGAGTCGTGTAGTTCTCTAGCCAAACGATTTCGTTCCTGGACGACTACCTCCTGAAGACTTTTTTCTCTTTCTTCGGCACGTTCTGTCGATAACCTTTGAGCTAGCTTAGCTTGCTTTGTAAACTTATCTTCGATTTGTATGATTTTATTTTCAATTTGCTTCATTTCATATATATCTGATTCTTCATTGGTGACAGGATTTCCTCTTATCACCTCATCTAATTGATGTTCAACCGTATGGAAACGTCTCCGCCACGTCCATCCCTGTACAACACCGACCAACAGACCTGAACTGATGGATATGGTAATAATCAAAATACCATAAGGTAAATCCATGACTCGACGGCTCCAGAGGTCAGACCAGGCATCCAAAGGGAAAGCAACAAAAGTAAATCCTGATAAAACAATCGCGAATAAGAAGAATGTAATGAAGCTGCTTAGGATTTGACGCTGCCATATCGTCATATGCGCTTCACCTCAAGATCTCCGGAAAATATAGACGTAATAATTTTCACCCTGGGTTTTGCCGTCGTGTAATCTGAGGTTCGAAATGATACATACTGATTCAGAACCTTCGTTTTTTTATGTTGAAAAATAGTAGCACGGCCAATCATCGCACTGTGCTGAATACTTACTTCCACTTCATAAGGAACGTAAATAAAAATATTACCAGCCAGGTGACGTATGGAGATCACCGCTTCATCATGAGGAAGCACAGTTTGACTTAAATCTATAATGCGATCTCCAAACCCACCATGGATATTCACGTCCTGCCATTTATACGATTGATTTGGGGTAGATTGATCCCCAAAGAATTTCTGCGCAAGTAAGGGCTCCTGGTGAGGAATTTCCTCATAGCTGTCTATAATTTCAGGACTCATTTGTTCGGGTTCTTTTTTTGATTTGTAATAGTTAAGAAGAAACAATAGGAGGGCCGCTACAATAAGGAACCTGACTGCAATCATACTTAGAACGGTTAACACTAGACTTACGACACCAATCCAAAATAAGATTTTCCTCCAGAAGACGTAATATTTTTTCCACCCTATATAGATGAGAAGGCTTGAAAATAATACAGAGAACACAAGTCCTCCATTAAAAAAAACAACTTCAATAATAAGGAGGATCACCCCTATGATTAATAAAGTATTGATGGTATCTGTTGATAAACGTTTAAACATAAAGG
The DNA here is from genome assembly GCF_052246795.1 of Halobacillus sp. K22. Classification (NCBI taxonomy): domain Bacteria; kingdom Bacillati; phylum Bacillota; class Bacilli; order Caryophanales; family Bacillaceae; genus Halobacillus; species Halobacillus sp. K22. Next base: position 32,713 of record NZ_JBQQCN010000011.1, read on the forward strand.
TCATCCCCCTTTTCTATCCCGAGATTATGAAAAAGACGCAGTGATCTGCGCCTTTTATCATATCACGATTCTTATTTAGCAGTAACTTCCTCTGGATCCTTTATATCTTTTTCAAGTTGCGAAATTTTACTATCGAACGTGTTTCGGTAATAAGAACTGTTCACTTTGTACTCCAGGTCTTCAATATAGCGATCCATTTCTGAGAATTTAGAGTACGGCTTGTCCGCTGTATCTTCAATAACTTGGTTCATCCGATGATGAGCTCTTGCGATGTTTTCTCGACCCATAAGCTCCATTCGTTTCAAGTGCATGTCCTTTAATTTATGCTTCATCTGTTCATATTTTCTTTCAAGAGATTCTAGCTGCTCAATGGCATCCTGACGAGCAGATTTTAACCGCTCTGCCCGATTTTCATACTCTTCTTGCTCTCTCTTTGCGAATTCGTACATCTCTGTTTCCTGGGCTTTCTCGGCAATCTCAGCCTGGCGCCCTCGTTTTTCCGCCATTTCTTGAGCTTTTTGATATTCCCTTGCAAACTCGTCTTTCAACCGATATTGACGTTCCACAAGCTTGCGTACTTTTTCAGTTTCTTTCTCACTCTCACGCAAATAATGATTAAGCATGGCGATTGGATTCTTTTGTTCTTTTTGATCAAGCACCTCATGCAAATCTGCCGTTATGGAATCTTTCATACGAGTAAATAAATTTCCCATTTTTTCATCTCTCCTTTTATTTTACTTGTTTAATTCTGACCATTGTCTTTCAAAATTTGTAAATGGATCATTGGATGTAAAGACCTCTGTCTCCCTTTCTTCCTTGTAATTCCAATTTTTATAAATCAAGTAAAGGGCATAGGCGGCTGCTAGTCCAATCACAGCGTAAATATTAGAGATGGCTACACTTGTAATAATTAATCCCAGAATGACCCAGCCAATTTTCCCAGCTGTCGTCTCACTTTTTATAAACTTCTTGAACACAACGTATAGAAGCCATACACTAACACCAAGCAGAATCATAGGGCCCAGATTAGCGAGCAAGATCCCAAGGGCAGCCAGTGCTGCTACGAATAACAAAAACTTTTTCATTTTATTTTCCCTCCTTGTTGTTTTGTTGTTTCTATCATATCCAGAATTAAGGGCTGCCGTAATGAGCCTGAGATATATTCTTCTATACGACTAGAGGCTTATAATCATCCAGTTAATAGAGGAGACGGTTAAAAACAACTTCCTCCCCATCGCAAATTGTTTACTTTAAGAGGGACATAATAATTGGCCACACCTAAAAAAAGATCAGGCCTCATTAGCCTGATCTTTAGTATTATATAGTACTTGCTATTCTATTTAATAATCCGCAGCTCTCTAGGAGTTTTGGTTAATGTTTCATATCCATCTCTCGTAACGAGCACATCATCTTCCAGCCTTACCCCTCCAAGGTCCGGATCATATATACCGGGCTCGATTGTATAGGTCATTCCTTCCCTTAAGACTCCATCATTCAGATGGCTCATCGAAGGGAACTCATGTACATTAATACCTAATCCATGACCAATTCGATGCGGAAACAAATGTCCATAACCGGCCTTCGTAATGACATCTCTTGCCGTCTGGTCAAGATCACCAATTCGGGTGCCTGGCTTGCTAATCAACAGAGAAGCTTCCAGAGCTTCTTGTACCTTTTGATAAATTTTCTCCTGCTCATCAGAAACTGATTCGTAAGCAAACGTCCTTGTAATGTCGGATGTATAGCCCTTCCACACTACTCCGAGGTCGAAAAGAACAAAGTCCCCTGCTTTTAACTTACGATCCCCTGGATTTCCATGAGGCTGTCCAGATTTCTCTCCAAACAGTACCATGGTGGAAAAAGACATCTCAGCGACCCCTTTTTTCTTCAATTCATATTCAATAGCAGCGAGAACTTCCATTTCCGTAATACCTTCTTGTAACGCCTCTGCTCCAACCTTCACTCCATAATCTGCCAATTCAGCAGCCTCACGCATGATAGCGATTTCCTCAGCATCCTTCACAACACGCATTTCATTTAATTGAGGTTCGACATCCATAACTTCTATATGATTAAATAATTCAAAAAAAGACTCACTACGGCCGTAGGATAACACCTGTTTCTCAATGCCCACCTTTTGCACAATGTCCATCTCTTTTTTCTTCATCGACCTGCTCATTAACTCCCATGGATCTTCATGATCAGCGTATCCAATAATTTCATATGTCCAGCCCGCTTCACGTAACTGCTCTTCTTCCATACCGGGGAGCACGGCAATCGGCTCAGCTTCAGGGAATACCAAAAGTCCAAGAAGTCTTTCATGAGGATCGGTTTGAAATCCTGTTAAGTAAAAAAAGTTTTCTGTAGAGTTAATAAAAGCAGCATCTATTTGTTTATTTCTTAAATAATTTGAGAACTTGTCTAACCTTTGTTCCACAAATCCCACTCCTCTCTTCTAGTTCATTTACTAGCACTATGATATACCAACCTAGTATATAATCCAAATTCCGTCTAATTCTTTGAAGGTTTTGCGACATTTAGCGTAGTTATTATTTCAATTTAGAAAGGCTTTCGATATAATAGCGAAAGATTGATAGATTTATTATTGGAGGTTATTATATTGGATCGAACGCGCTTTTTCGTCCGTGTATCAGCAATCTATGCTCTAATAGGAGCTTTTATGGGTTCCCATATGGCCGGAGGCGGCGGCTTAGAACTAAGTGCCATTCACGCTCACATTCTGGTTGTAGGCTGGTTATCCCTTTTCGCTTTTGCTATTTATTATAAAGTCTTTTCTATCCCTAAGGATTCCAAACTCTCACTTATTCACGTATGGAGTTCCTTTATCGGCGTTCTTGGTCTTACAGTTGGCATGTGGCTCTATTACACTCAGCCAATTGAAGGCATGGGCGCCTTTAATACAGTATTCTTTATTGTTGGAGGGACCATCCTCCTAATTGCTTTTGTAGTCTTCGCCATTATGACGTTTGTTTATGGAAAAGTATTATCTGAAGATTAAAAAGCAGGCCTTGCCTGCTTTTTGTTATGGAGTATATTTCACAAGCTGGTCATCTTCGGGAGCAGGACTTCCTCTTCCATCTGTATTATTGGTTATAAAATAAAGGGTACCATCCACTGCTTCGACATCTCTTATCCTACCAAATTGATCGGTAAATACCTCAGGGTCTTCCCCCTCGGAAGACAGGCGCATAATCGCTTCCCCTCGTAAAGAGGCAATGATTAGTTCATCTTTATAGAACACTACTCCTGATGGCGCCCAAGTATCTCTTCCTGTTTCAAATAGTGGAGTAACCATCCCGCTCTTCTCTTCGTCTCCAACGATTTCCGGCCAACCATAGTTTTGTCCCGGCTGGATTAGGTTTACTTCATCATGATTATCAGGACCATGCTCCGTAGCAAAGAGCTCTCCTTCTTCATTCCAGGTTAATCCTTGCGGGTTCCGATGGCCATAGCTATAAACATAGGATGATTCGAAGGGATTACCTTCAGCTGGAGATCCATCTATATTCAACCTTAAAATTTTCCCCGCGAGACTTTCGGGGTCTTGAGCTAAGGATTCATTCAGAGAATCACCTGTAGTTACATAGAGCTGATCATCAGGACCAATTTCTATCCTGCCGCCATTATGAAATCGTGCCCCTGGAATGTCTTCCAGGAGGACAGCTGCCTCTACCCACTGATCGGTTTTCCTCTCAATCACAATTACCCTGTTCTTAATTAATCCTTCTTCTTCGTAAGTATGATACGCAACAGCACGGTGGTGGTCTTTAAAGTCTGGGAGTAATTTGAGTCCCAACAAGCCGCCTTCCCCCTGTTGTATAATTTCTTTCTTAGTTTGAACAGGATTGCGTACGGGATCTTCTCCTTCTGTCCATGAAGTGATCGTCCCTTCTCTCTCTGAAATGTAAAATGTGTCCTGAGCATATTCAATATCCCACGGAGACTTTAAATTACCAACTATCGTCTGAAAGGACATGTCTTCAGAAACAGGAGATTCATCATCTGGCTGCCCCTGATTTGAGGAGCATGCAGTCAGCCAAAATAAAATCATAATCAGTCCTGCTTTTTTCATAAAGACCACCACTCTTTTCTATAAGGTTACTAATAATGTAGCAGGGCGAATCGATTACATACAAAAAAGCTGCTCCCTTTATAGAGGAAGCAGCTTTAAGTCAGGCAGCCTGTCGAAGCTGCGTGCGATGAAGCACCGTTCGTTCTAAACGATGAGCAAATAGCGCAGCCAGTATGCAAATGACAGTATCTTTAATTAAGAAAGGTCCCATGCTCGTCCATGCAAGTGTATAACTTATCGGATCCCCGGGAGCCCAAAAGTTTAAAGCAGCATAAAACCAAGTAACCCCAATAATATAGTTAACAGCCACCCCTATTAGTGCTGCAGTTATGTACATCGGGATTTTTCTCGAGGACTCTACTAATTTACCGACAATAAAAGCTAAGATAATATAGGAAATTATAAATCCAAAAGATGTTTTAAATAAGACGGCTGGTCCTCCTGAAAAACCAGCAAAAATGGGTGCACCAATCAATCCTAATACCGCATATACAAGCATAGAGAAAAAACCAAGACGACTGCCAAGAATCAGTCCGGACAAAATAGCAAAAAAAGTTTGAAGAGTTAAAGGCACTCCTAAAATCATTAAAAAAGGTACAAATGATGTAATATTAGCCCCAATAGCCATAAGAGCAACAAATAAGGCTCCTAATGTTATTTCGTAAGCCGACCAGCGTGATTTATTCATCTGAAATCCTCCCGTATCTTATCGTTATATTAAAGATAATGGAAGAAAAGCAATAATGTCAACCCGATATTTATTAGGTTGACATTATTGCTTTTCCTGATTTCAATTTCCATCCCATTATACAGTAAAGTAAATTCCATTTTCAGAGGACTTATTATCTATAATATTAATGAACATCCATACTATTTAACTATTAATTGGTGACTTCTTCCTTTTTATATAGTAAAGTATAGTCAAAAAGATAGGAGGGGACTCAATGTTATCTCCCAAAAGAACAATGGGGCAATACAGTACCCCGGAAGAAACAGTTACCTACATGACCAAAAATCTTTTAAAGTATTTACCTTCGAGTGTTCAGGAGCCAAGTATTCTTGATCCCTGTACAGGTGATGGCATTTTCATAAAATCCCTGCTTCAATCTGGATTTTCTGCTGATAGTTTATATGCCTTTGATATCGACCCCCGTACTCCACCACCTGATGAACAGATTCACTTTATTCAGACAGACTTCCTTAAAGAATCTAACGAGGAAAAATTTGATGCTATTATTGGTAATCCACCTTATAAATCCAAACGACAAAGTTCCTATCTTTTAGAGAATAAAAAATACTTATCTAAAGAATTTCAAGAAATAGGCGTACATAATTTATATACCTTATTCATTTATAAAGGAATTCAAAAGTTGAAAGATGGAGGAATTTTAACCATGATTGTTCAAGATTCCTTTCTTTCCAATGTCTATTATAAAAATTTTCGAAGGTATATATTGGCCCACACAGAGATTAAGGAAATTATCCTTGCCCCCCGCCGTCTGTTCCATAAAGGAAAGGCAGATGTAAGAACGTGTATCCTTACTCTTAAAAAAGGACCGCCAGATCTTATTGATAAGAATCAAACTATGAAATTAATCGACCGATTAATAGAACAGGAATACACCCACCCACCTGAGGAAAATATCCAATACCTTGAGCAATTTTTTTACGAAAATAATCCAAATTATAACTTTTCTATTAATGTACCAACTGAAATTCTTAGTTTGTTCCATAACCCCTATGTACCTTTAGGTGATGTTGTAAAAATCGTTACAGGCATCTCCACTGGAAACGATAAATATTTCCTGCGTAAGCCAAGTGAATTAACAAATCATTTGGATTGGCTGCCTTTTTATAAAAATGGAGGCTCAAAAGACGCCTGGTACTATGAACCTAAATATTACATCCATAAGGATTGGCCACAGTATAAAAACGTCCATTCTAAATTCATGGTCCGAAACCCTTCCTATTATTACAGAGAAGGAATCACGTGTTCTTCTATGGGAGTTGAGTTCTCAGCCGCTTACCTCCCACAAGGAAGTTTGTTCGGCGTGAACGCCAATTTGTTCCCCGAAAACCATAAAGACCTTCTTTATTTTCTTGGTTTACTCAACAGCCAACTTGTAAAGTATTTGTTACGGAAGTTTTTAAACCGGACTAATATGATTACAGCCGGCTATTTAAAAAAGCTCCCTTATGTTGAGCCTTCTGGAGCTCTGAAAGAAGTGGTAGTCGAAAGCACCGCCTCTCTTATTGATGGAAAGAAAAAAGACCCTTCCTTCAATACTCAAAAGCTGCAGCGCGAAGTCGATCAGGCTATTTTTGACACTTATGGAATACCCATTACCACTCAGACGCACGTAATGCGTTTTTGCAAAGATTTACTAGAAAATATTTAGGGGAACAGCACTAGTGCTGTTCCCCCTGCCATTTATGTGTACTTATTTTACTGTCGAAATGTCTAAGACATAATTCTGCAAAACTATTTCCCGGGAAATCATATTATTTCTTTATTCGATAATTTCCCCAATCATCTGGAAACAAGCTTAAGTACTTAGGTGAAAGAAAGCGGTCATCAATCAATTGAATAGATCCATAGTCTGTTTCCGACCGTATCAATCTGCCCCCTGCCTGAAGTACTTTATTCATCCCTGGGTAAACGTAGGCATAATCATAGCCATTTCTTCCCCGGTTAGAAAAATATTCTTTAATCAATTCTTTTTCAAAGCTCCTTGGTGCCAAACCAATCCCTACTACAGCGACACCATTTAAACGATCCCCTCTTAAATCGACACCTTCCGAAAAGACACCACCCAGAACCGCAAATCCTATCAATTTACCTCCAGAGACAAACTGAGCAAGAAACTCCTCTCTCCTAGTCTCGTCCATACCTTGTTCCTGCACTACTGTAGTGACGTCTTCGTAGTTTCGGAAGTGACTGTAAATCAGTTCCAGATAGTGATAAGAAGGAAAGAAAAACAAATGGTTCCCAGGGTTCTGAGAGGCTTGCTGATAAAGATAATGAGCAAGCTTTTCTGCCGTTTCTTCCCTGTTTTTATATCGAGTAGAAAGTGGTGTCAGCATTACATCGATCTGGGAAGAGTCATACGGTGATGGAAGCTTCAAAATATAATCTTCCTTTTTACCACCAAGCATGTCTTTATAGTAACCAAATGGTGATAAAGTGGCCGAGAAAAATACACTTGATCGAAATGATTTTATTGTTTTCTCTAACACGTGAGAAGGGTCCAAACAGAAAAGCTTCAGAGTAAATTCTCTGCCAGATTTGGAAGCTGTAAATCGGTAATGGTTATCTGCAAGAGGAAGGATTTTTAAGAAATTCTGCACAGAAAAATATAATTCTAGTAATTCTTCGGTCTGGTCCTCTTCTGTTGATTCATGAAGTTCAACTTCTGCTGTTTCGATAAATCTTTCTAAACTCTCTTCTAATTCGCCAGGTATTTCTTCTAGAACAAAATCTCTCTCACCCTGTTCACTCAGGTTTTTCAAATCTTTATAAATCGCACTTGCTGTTTTATTTAAGGGGTGCTCTACCCCATGCCAAAGATCCGCTATTACAGCAAAATCATTCATTTGAATAGAAGCTGAGAACATCTCCCTCGCACGTTCCACCAAGTTATGAGATTCATCAATCAACAGGGCGGTTTTTTTCTTATATTCCGGAAGGAGTCTTTTTAAAGAAACACGAGGATCAAAAATATAATTATAATCCCCTATAATGACATCAGCCACATTTGTTAAATCTAAAGAAAACTCAAACGGACATACTTTGTGCTTTCTTGCATACGCTTCAATAACTGAGCGAGTTAAGAGGGTTTCATTCCATAAGATATCGGTAAGAGCTCCATTGATCTTATCGTAATACCCATCGGCGAATTCACAATAATCAGGCTGACAAATCGTTTCGTCTTTGAAACATATTTTGTCTTTTGCGGTCAGTGTGACGGATCGCAGAGACAGCCCTTTATCTTCCATGAGACTCAGAGCTTCTTCTGCAGTTGCCCTCGTAACTGTTTTAGCTGTTAAATAATAAATACGATCCACTTTGTCAAAAGTCATGGCTTTTATAGCCGGAAAAAGCGTTGATATAGTTTTCCCTATACCAGTAGGAGCTTGAGCGAATAAATTACGTTTTTCTTCAATCGTTCGATAAACACTCCCTGCAAGCTTTCTTTGGCCTTTACGGTACTCTGAAAACGGGAAGGATAAATCTGGGATCGTTTTTTGCTTTTGCTCTCGAATATGTAGAAGTACTCTGGCATAGGATGAATATTCCTTCATCGTATTCTTCAGAAAAAGCTTAAGTTCCTGGAAAGAAATTTTTTGTCTTAACCGCTTCTTTTCTTTAGACTTCTTCTGCACATAGGTCAGTTGGACCTGAATTTCTTCAAGACCTTCTTGTTCAGCATACATGTAAGCATAACCTTTGGCCTGAGCCCAATACACCGGATGAGTGGTTTTCGTAATCTCCTCCAACTCTCTTGCAGTAGACTTTATTTCATCAATTACAGGGCCATCTTCTGTGTCTAATATACCATCACATCGACCTTGAAGCTTAATATCCATACCATCTTCCTGATATAAATATTCTAAAAAGGTTTCTTTTTTGTCGTTCTCTTTATACATGCTCTGCACTTCTTGGTGGATAGCAGTCCCTTCTGTAAGAGCCGTACTCGAACGAAACCGGTTGTCAATGCTTCCGCTCCTGTAAACGTATGCTACCAATTCACGTACAGATATCGTGACTTGTTCCGCCATCTTCCGCACCCTTTCATTCATCCCTTTGCTTACCCTCAAATTAACGTAAGCACTTACGTATGTCTATTGTAAAACTTTTCGTGGTATAATTGGGGGAAAAACTTTTCAATTTCCCATTAGATGGTTACAACATATAATAGGATATAAAGGAAACTAAAAAACGAGGTGATCTAAATTGAAAATTTGGAGATGGGTAGCGTCTGTTTTGCTCACCCTTACGATCGCCTTTTTCATCATAGCAGCATTTATCTATACGCCGGATAATCAAGAGAACCCGAAATCCCCTCCCCCGCAAACTGAAACAGAGGGGATAGAAAAAGAAGACAAACTGAATGATAATGATGAAGAAAGTGATGTAAACGAATCGGGGAACGAAGCTGATGTTAATGAAGATGAAGAAACGTTAAGCGGTGAACTTCGTGAAGTATTTACCAGTGTCATTGAAAGTGCCCGCGGTCTTTTTGTACGGCAAGACCTTGATGTTGTAGCCATAGGGGATTCACTGACTCAAGGAGTTGGTGATTCAACAGATAACGAAGGGTATGTGGGTATACTAGAAGATACAATCAATAGCAACCAACCGTTAGAAACTTTCGACATAGCCAATTACGGTGTGCGCGGCAACCGTACAGATCAGCTTTTAGAACGTATGGAAACGGAAGAAATTTCTCAGTCATTGAGTGAAGCGGATGTAGTTTTAATTACTATTGGAGCCAACGATGTTATGAAAGTGGTAAAAAATAATTTTGCCAGCCTAAATTATGAGCAATTTCAAGAAGCTCAAAAAGGCTATAAAGAGCACTTAAATGAAATATTTCAAAGAGTGGAGCGTCTTAACCCGGATGTACACATCTATTTAATCGGTCTCTATAATCCTTTTGAATATTATTTTAATAATATTCCTGAACTGGGACAGATTATGAGTGATTGGAACCGTGTAAGCAAAGAAGTAATTTCTAACTATGAACAAGCAGAGTTTATTCCTATTAAAGATATTTTTCTAGGAGCTGAAGAGGAACTTCTATGGAAAGAAGACTACTTCCATCCAAATGAAAAAGGCTATAAAAGAATTGCGGAACGCGTGTTAGAATATATAAGACCGGACATCGAACAATAAACAGGTGGAATGTGCAAATGAAACGATTTTTCCTAAATAATAAGTGGCGCACTTCTTTTTGGCTGTTAGCAATTTTAAATATTATAGTCTTATTAGTTGTGCTTTCCCTTGTTTTTTTACCAAGCACCTATACGCTGGTCAATGTAGATAAAGAAAAGCAAAGTTCAGATGCAGAATTTACGATCGTATCGACCAAGGAAAACATGCAGCAGCTGGCTAATGAGTATTTAAAAGAATTATCAACACAGACAGTATTTGACTATTCCATAACCCTAGATAGAAATGTAACCCTCACAGGCAATATCAAAGCATTTGATCAAGTCATTCCTATTAAAGTGGAATTAACTCCTGTCGTTCAGGAAAATGGAGACCTTGTTCTTGAGCAAGAGCGGATATCACTTGGACAACTTCCGTTACCGAATAAAAAGGTTTTAGGTTTTGTAAAGGATAACTATAAACTTCCAGAATGGGTTATGGTAAATCCTAATGAAGAAAATATTTATGTAGCTGTCACCCAAATGGACACGGCCAGTAACTTTAATGTCCGGGTTGATCGATTCAACTTAAATTCAAATCAGTTAGCATTTAAAATTTCCGTTCCGCAGGATTCATTCCAGTTTGCTCAAAAGATGGTCCAGAAAAACTTTTAATAACCGCTCAGCACACCATGGAGCGGTTATTTCTACTCTTCAGGGCACTTACTCCAGCAGTCCTCAAGAGATGAACGTTATAGGAGAACATGATAGAATTAAGTACAAACCCTTGTATAAAAAGGAAGTGACCGTATGCGTGTTGTAAATAATATTGCTGATTTAATTGGAGATACTCCTCTTGTTAAATTAAATCGTTTAGCTCCTGAAGGTGGAGCAGACATTTACTTGAAACTTGAAAAGTACAACCCGAGTGGAAGTGTTAAAGACCGTGCTGCCTACAATATGATGGCTCAAGCTGAACAAGACGGCCTTCTAAAAGAAGGCTCTACACTCGTTGAGCCCACTAGTGGAAACACTGGGATAGGTATTGCAATGAACGCTGCCGCTAAAGGTTACCGCGCTATTCTTGTCATGCCTGATACGATGACTCAGGAGCGTATTAACCTTCTGAAAGCATATGGTGCAGAGATCGTCTTAACCCCAGGCGATGAAAAAATGCCCGGAGCTATTAAAAAGGCGAAAGAACTTGTAGAAGAGATTGATAATAGCTTTATGCCCATGCAATTTGAAAATATGGCTAATCCAGATGCTCACCGTCATACCACCGCTGCAGAAATTATTGAAGCAATGGATGAGTTAGGAAAGCCGCTAAGCGGTTTCGTCTCAACTGCTGGCACGGGAGGAACCATTACTGGGACAGGCGAAGAACTCAAAAAACGATTCGAGGACATGACGATTCATGTTGCCGAACCATCCGGTTCTCCTGTTCTCTCCGGTGGAAAGCCTGGAAAACACAAGCTGGTAGGTACAAGCCCTGGTTTTATTCCTAGTATTTTGAACCAGGAAATCTACGATGAAATCTTTCAGGTTACTGATGAAGATGCCTACGATATTACTAGACGGCTTGCACGAGAAGAAGGTCTTTTATTAGGGACATCATGCGGGGCAGCCTGCTGGGCTGCCATGCAGGTAGCTTCAAAAAAACAACCTGGGGAAATCGTCGTCTGTATTGCCCCTGACACAGGAGAAAGATACCTGTCCGGCGATCTCTTCCGATATTAATACAAAAGAGTACGGCCTTCTGAAGGTCGAACTCTTTTTTAAAGTCTGTATAAATCTCTAAATCTTAGGTGCCAGCCTAAATGATAGGACAAGACGCGACAGGCAATCACTAAGAAGAACAAAAAGTAGGTTTGGGAAGCGCTGTGCACATCTATGATACCAACCCCTACTAACAAACCCGCCATTAATGCCCATACAGCATAAATCTCCTGATGGAGAACCATCGGTCGCCGCTGGGCAAGGACGTCTCTTGTAACTCCCCCGCCCACCCCAGTCAATATAGCAGCAAAAATAATTCCTCCTAGCGGAAAATTATTTTCAATAGCAAATGAAGCTCCTTGCAAGGCAAATGCTGATAAACCAATTGCATCCGGATAAATATTCCATCGGTCCCAGGAAAGAACCCAGGTTTTAGGAAAGAAATAGACCACGGCAATGGTTCCAAATGCCACATAAAGAAGATAGCCTTGTTCCCACACATGAACTACAGGAACGTCCAGTGCTATATTCCGGATCACTCCCCCCGCGAAAGGTGTAGCAATCCCTAATATGAATGTCCCAAATATGTCATAGCGTTCATTGAGTGCCACAATAGCTCCACTAAAAGCAAAAGCACTAACCGCCAAAATGTTTAATATATCCCAACTCATGAAAGATCTCCTCTCTCATCTACCAGTTTCTAATTCTTTAGCTCTGTTAAATTTACGTCTTGATTTAAAGGATAAGCTCCCAATACTGGAAGACTTGATTTCGAGATAAATTGGGTCCGCCACTCTATGTGGAAGAGGGCTGGTGGGGAAATAACTCGATTTCCTATGGCCCTACCGACGTAGGGTCGAACGCCCCTGCGTCTTGCAGGGCCACGGAAAGCGAATCGTCCCCCGCAGGACCTTCGCTCTAACCCAATAGCTCGAAACTGAGTCTTCCACAATCTGGACCTATTGTGTAATAAGTCTCTTATAAAAAATCAACTATAAACTTTAACAGAGCCAATTCTTTAAATAGTCAGCCTGAATGATTATAACAGAAATATCTGTAAAAAATAATATTGTTTAAAAGAAACGTCACGTATATAAAATTCCATTTTATGGATTATGTTGCTATTTACTTATCTCATCAAGTAAACTTGTTGCAAACTGCCACAAGGAATATAAGAAGATAATGCGAATTATTTTATTTAGAAAAAGAAAGTAGGATGTGGAAAAAATGAGAAGATGGCTGACCCAGCTCCGAAAGGAACAACAATTGACTCAACAGCAAATTGCCGAGGGCGCTCACATCGATCGCGCATATTATGCTCAAATTGAAAATGGGACTAGAAATCCCAGCATGGCCGTGGCATCTCAAATTGCTTCATTTCTCCATATTAACCCTTCCCTGTTTTTTACAGAGCATCTGAGTGAACCTTTTCAGACTGCTTTAGCTAACTCCCCCATCATTCTGGCCCATTGTGACCTATCGCTTCGTTACACCTGGATGTTCAATCCCCATCCTGATTTTAAGATGAGTAATGTACTTGGAAAACGTGACGATGAACTTGACTATAATGAAGGCACCCTCGCTTTAATGGACTTGAAAAAAAGAGTAATCGAAACAAATGAACCACTTCGGGAACGAATCTCTTTCCCTTTGTCAGATGGATTACTCTATTATGACGTATTTGCCCAGCCCCTCTATAACCATGCAGGCGATATTATAGGAGCAGCTACTGCATCAACAGAACTTCTATTATAAGGAAAGTGGGATATCCTATGATTGTTAAAAAAATACCACACCATTTACTTATACGTTCACTTCAAAGAGCAGTGGAGATGAAATTAGATCACTCTTTTATCCATCTACTTGAAGATGAGGTCCAAGAGAGAAATCAAGGAAAACCACGTCCTGCCCACAAAACAAAATGAACATCTATACTTAAAAAACCTATTGAAATGAATGCTTACTATAGAAAAGGGAATAACATAAGTAAAAAGAGGTGAAGTCCCGGTGTCACCTTCTCCGTGGATCATCCATCAGTCGTGGGAACACCTTATTTTTATGCATTGGCCTGTGCCAGAAATTGACTTGCTCCCCTTTGTACCCAATGAATTAGAGTTGGATTTATATAATGGAATGGCCTGGATTGCCATTGTCCCCTTTCATATGAAAGATATCCGATTTAGAGGTATTCCACGAATTCCTTTTGGTAATCAATTATTAGACCTAAATGTGAGAACTTACGTCACATATAAAGGAGAACCAGGTGTTTATTTTATTTCCCTTGACGCTAACCACAGTCTTGGGGTTTTTTTAGCGCGTACATTGTTTGGCTTGCCCTACTTAAACGCACAAGTTAGGTTAGACAAACAAGGAAACAACCTTCACTTTTCAAGTCGGCGAACCCATCCAGGGATGCCAGAATCTCACTTTCATGCCCGCTTTAGGATATTCAATTCCTTCCATTCCTTTAAGCCGGGATCTTTGATGAACTGGTTAACGGAAAGGTATATGCTTTGGACTGTGCACGGCTCTTCCGTTTTTAAAGGACCTATTGAGCACAAATCCTGGCAGCTTCAGCCAGCGGAAAGCGATATTCTTATCAATGGTATTGCGGATTTCCTGCCAGAATTAATCTTTCATAACCAGCCCATAACCTATTTTTCAAGATCTTTAGAAGTGTACCTCTACCCTTTTCAGAAATTATAAATCGGAAAATTGACAACAAGGGAGAATAACGATAATATTTATCTTGAATTCGAGATTATTGTTTAACACTTATTCTTTAAGTAAAGGAGACCGCTTCAATGAATATTAAAGGAATCCACCACGTTTCAGCGATCACAGCGAACGCAAAAGCAAATTTCGATTTCTATACAAAGGTATTGGGGATGCGCCTGGTCAAAAAAACTGTCAATCAGGATGACCCTTCCATGTATCACTTGTTTTACGCGGATGAAGCTGGATCCCCTGGAACAGATTTAACTTTCTTTGAAATAAAACGTGCAGGCCATACCTATCCAGGTTCTCAGAGCATTTCCACTACTTCTCTCCGAGTGCCAACTGATGAGGCTTTAAACTATTGGCAAGAGCGGCTTGATCAATACGAAGTTGATCGAGATTCTATTGAAGAACAAGCCGGTAAAAAAGTGATCTCATTCCGAGACCCTGAAGGCCAGCGCTTAAAGCTTGTATCTGATGAATTCAATAAAGGAGTTGCCGGCGGGAGTCCCTGGTCAAAAAGTCCTGTACCTAAACAGTACGGAATAGTTGGCCTTGGTCCAGTCCATCTCACAGTTACCAATCTTTCACTTACCAAAGCAGTGTTAACTGATATTTTAGGTTTTCGTGAACTGGATCACCCTGAGGCAGACTGGTGTGCTTTTGAAACCGGTGAAGGCGGGAGTGGATCCCAAGTTTGCGTAGAGGAGAAAGCTGAATGGAAACGTGAGAAACCCGGCCGTGGCAGTGTCCACCACGTGGCCTTCAGAGTAGAAGATGAACAAGAGCTGGAGAAATGGAAAGTGAAAATTCAGGAGGCTGGCTTCCCTAATTCAGGGGTCGTAGATCGTTACTACTTTAAATCCCTTTATTTTAGAGATCCAAATCATATATTATTCGAGCTGGCTACAGATGGTCCAGGTTTTGACACAGACGAAACTAAACAAAATTTAGGAGAAACGCTAGCCTTACCTCCTTTCCTTGAGGAAAAGCGCAATGAGATAGAAGAGCGTTTAACACCGCTTCACACTAATAACTATGAATGAACATGAAAAAGACGGCGATCCTCTTAGGTCGCCGTCTTTTATTACTAATTATTTTTCTAAGCGATTTTTAACCCAATTAATTAAACCGCCCATTTGCATGATTTCAATTTGACGTTCAGATAGCGCATGTTCTAATTTTAAGGTCTTGTCCTTGCCTTTCACTTCTACTTCTACCTGGTTGGATTGTTTAATGCCATCTCTCAATCCTTTAAATAACAGGACATCGCCTTGTTCTAAATCCTCTAAGTCCTCTTCATTCACAAATGTTAATGGGAGAACTCCAAAGTTGGCCAGGTTTTGCCAGTGGATCCGGGCAAAGTCTTTTACAATGGCTACTTTGAGACCTAAATATTTTGGAGCAAGCGCGGCATGTTCACGGCTCGAACCTTGACCATAGTTCATGCCTGCAACGACTGCATGACCACCTTGATCTCGGATTTCCATGGCACGGTCATGATACGTTTCATCTACGATTTCAAACGTGAACTTACTGATCTCAGGCAGATTACTGCGGTATGGCAATACTCTGGCACCGCCTGCTAAAATTTCATCTGTAGAAATGTCATTGCCCATTTTCAGTAAGATTGGAAGCTCCATGTCATTCGGTAGCTCATCCATCTTAGGAATAGACGCAATGTTTGGCCCTTTTACAAGTTCTACTTCTTTCGCTTCTTCATAAGGCAGTGGCTTATCTAGTAGCCGCGTGTCAATAGTAGGCTCTTCCAGCTCTTTAATAGTTGGATAATCAAAGTCTGACTTTCTAGGGTCCGTGATTTTTCCTGTCAACGCTGATACAGCCGCTGTTTCCGGACTGCATAAGAACACACTATCTTCTTTTGTACCTGAACGGCCCGGGAAGTTCCTTGGTGTAGTACGTAAGCTGTTACGTCCTGTTGCGGGTGCCTGTCCCATTCCAATACAACCATTACAGCCCGCCTGGTGCAAACGACCTCCAGATTGCAGGAAGTTAGCTATATGCCCTTCTTGAGAAAGGTCAACCAGCATTTGTCTTGAAGTTGGGTTTAAGTCAAAGGATACACCGTCTGCAATTCGACGTCCTTCTACTATTTTGGAAGCAACGGCGAAATCACGGTAGCCCGGATTAGCTGATGAACCAATGTAAGACTGATAAATAGATTCTCCTTCAACTTCTTCGATAGGTACTACGTTTCCTGGGCTGGAAGGTTTAGCGATCATTGGCCCCAGTTCAGATAAGTTCAGTTCATCATGAACATCATAAGAAGCACCATCATCCGCTTTCAACTCCATCCAGTCTTCCTCACGACCTTGGAGTTTCATGAATCGCTTCGTTTCTTCGTCGGATGGGAAAACCGTACCTGTTGCTCCAAGTTCCGCACCCATGTTTGCGATAACGTGGCGATCCATGGCAGTTAGGTTTTTCAGGCCTGGACCGTAGTATTCAAATACATGGTTAGTAGCACCTTTAACCCCATGTCTTCTCAACATTTCAAGAATAGCATCTTTAGCACTTACCCAATCAGGGAATTCTCCCGTTACTTTAACGCCCCATACTTTAGGCATTTTTACATAGAAAGGTTCTCCTGCAATAGCCATAGCTACATCGATTCCGCCTGCGCCCATGGCAAGCATACCCATACAGCCATTTGCACATGTGTGACTGTCGGAACCAAGCAGGGTCTTACCTGGGGTAGCCAGGCGCTGCATGTGAACAGGGTGACTTACTCCGTTACCTGGACGGCTGAAATGAAGACCGAACCGTTTAGCTGCACTTTCTAAGAATAAGTGGTCGTCAGGGTTCTTACTGTCTTCCTGAATTAAGTTATGGTCCACATATTGGGCAGACGCCTCCGTTTGCGCGCGTTCAATCCCCATAGCTTCCAGTTCAAGCATGACCATCGTACCTGTAGCGTCTTGTGTTAAAGTCTGATCGATTTTCAAACCGATTTCAGTACCTGGGGTCATCTCCCCCTTAACTAAATGATCTTTAATTAGCTTTTGTGTGACATTATAACTCACACTTAATTCCTCCTTCTCACCAAATTAATAGGTAGTTTCTTGAGGTATCTAAGTATTCCTATACTTTTTATACCCTAAATCCTGGTCCTTTACTCGTAGAATTAGATGTCCCCTGGTTAAAAATAGAATTTCCCCTATATAATTGAAGGTTTTTTCTATCGAGTCAAGGAGTTTTTTCCACCGAATAGATTAGGAAAACGTGTGGCCAAGATAAGATATGGCGAAGAGTCCCTGGTGGAAAGTGACTATACTGACGATCATATCTTACAACTACAGGGAATAAAATTTCCTCTAAGCATCAGGAATTTATAGTAAATAATCAGACTGGTGATTTAGCAAAACTAATCAAAAAAGAAGGAGCTTATTCAGCCCCTTTCTTTTCCACTATTAGTTTAATCTACTCCTACGTTGTTCCAGGCATTTGAAACAGCGTTCGCTACCTGAGATCCATAAAGATCTTTCGCTGATTGAACGAGAGCCTGTCGAGCGTTTGAGAAACTACTGCTTGGCGTCAAATAAACGGTTAAAGCCCTGTAATAAATATCTTCAGCTTTGGATTTACCAATACTGTTGATGGTGTAATAAGCTGCTTTATTTGGAATACCACTATTAATATGAACCCCGCCCCAATCTCCAGCTTCTGTATTAGGCAGATTACGGTATTCATTCATATGGTCCGGCTGATTGTAAGCATTTGGGTTGGAAAGAGAGCGCAGAGCATCCCCTGAGGTTCCTGGAGTATATACATCTTCCCCCATTAACCAATCCTCTGAATCCACAAAGAAACCGAACACATCGGAGAATGATTCATTTAATGCACCAGATTGATTTTCATATATTAACTCCGCTGTAGTATCTGTTACCGCATGGGTCAATTCGTGAGCTACAATATCATCAGCCCCTGACAGGTAGGTGAAAGTCGAACCATCACCATCTCCGTAAATCATTTGATTCCCGGTCCAAGCCGCATTATTATAGTTTGAACCATAATGAACGGTTGAACGAATATCTGCGCCCTGATTGTCATAACTGACTCGTCCAAATGTGTCATAGTAATAATCAAAAACTTCTCCAGCATAATAGTGAGCATCAACTGCTGCTTTTTGCCTCTCACTGTTGAATGTATTACCAGAGTCTGTAACATAATAACCAGGCAGACTGCTGTATTGACCCCCATAATTATCGAATGTTTCAATAACGCCATTCATCGGTTTCGTTGTATCAAATAAATAGTAAGTGTTATTGTAAGCATACGTATTCAGTGTTTTTGAGTCACCTAACACTCCCGTCCCTGTACCAGTTGCTTCATGAACCACATTAGCCGCTTTTATAACTTCTCCATTATCGGCGTTGATATAAATCTGCCAATTCGCCGGATACGGTTGAGAAAACTGGAGTTCCACATGATAAGCTAACGTGTACTCTCCATCTTCATGATGCACAACAAGGTTAGAGTTTTCGGTTAAGGTTTCAAAATCTTTGCCTAGTTCGCTTTTTTGAACTTTATCAGCTTTTTTTCTATTAACATCAATATGATTCCACGCTAGATTAATAGATTCTTTACTAGTTAACTCTCTCTGCTGCTTTACTTTTTCTGGAGCATTCTCGTGAAATTCGCCATTAACTGAAGTAACATCCCCGCTAGCGTTAGTATGTACCATAATTTTTGCGTTAGCTATCGGGACATTTCCAACTGTTCTCTGATAAGTATAGTGAGTCATTCCGACCTCGTCTTGTTCCTTTTTTACTAAAGATAAATCTCTATTTGGGTTAAAATTAAATTCCTTGCGCTTCTCTTTAAAAAATTCTTTTACAGCTTTATCGCTCTTAACCTTAGAACCTTTTAATTTTAAGTCCTCTGTGACAAATTCCGAAGTAACCCCTTTGCCTTTAACACTCGAATCATCCTCGGCATAAGCTAATGTCCCGCCAGACACTATGCTTGTCCCTAATACAAATGCAGCTGTTACTGATTTCCAATTCATCGAATCCCTCCTATATTTGTAATGCATTCCCAATATATCATAATATTCAGACGACTATACTGTGAAAGTCAGGGGTCAAATTCCCCCTTAAAGCCTCAAATTTTTCACGACTTGGGAAACACGTAAATACAGTTGAAAATTCCTAATCGAACATGTATTCTAAATATAGATTTGAAAGAGGCACACTCTTCCAAATCAACAGTTGATCAACTAGGTGTGTGGCCAATGGAATATGGTAAAGTACTTCGATTTCATCGAGTCAAGCAAGGGTTAACCCAAAACCAGCTGGCAGATGGAATTATCTCACCGGCGTATCTTTCCAAAATTGAGAATGATCAAACCGTTCCCGCGTTCGAAGTATTAGAATTGCTTTACGAACGACTCGGTCTTGATTTTCTTGAGACTTCATCTAACCATCCTTCGAAGGAAAAACTGAAGGAATGGTATGAGGCTATAGCTTTTAAACGCGAAGAAGACGCAAAGAAGCTAAAAGAAGATATTCTCAAACAGAAAGAAACCCAGGAAAACCATCATTTGTATATTTTCTTTGAATTGTTTCGGATACGGCATCTTCTTTTAGAAAATGAAGTAAACGAAGCTTATAAAACATGGGAAAATATCCGTCAATATAAGGATACCTTTGATGAAGAGATGGAGTTCTATTATCATCTAGGTTCTGGACTTCTTAAGTACTACCAGGGAGATTTTGACAATTCATTCCAAGAATTAATGGAAGCTAAGAATTACAGTTCTTCTGTTAAATTGGAAGATTGGGAATTCAGCGATCTTTATTATCTTCTTGCCTTAAGTACAAGTCAGGCCAATCACATATCCGCATCCGTATTTTATGTAGACCAGGCGCTGGAAATTTATCAGGCGAATTATGATTTAGCCAAAAGTGCGGATTGTCACATCTTACAAGGAATCAACTATAGTCGTTTAAAAAACTATGCAAAAGCACTCGAGAACTTTCACTTGGCGCGAAAAATCGCCTTACAAACAGGGAATCAAAATCAATTGAGACTAGTTTTTATTAACATAGGAACGTTGGAATCTCGGATTGAAAACCACGAATCAGCTATTATTAATTATAAGAAAAGTTTAGAATACCACGATTCAGAATCCGAATTTCAAGAGTATGATTATTTAACTACTATACACGGTCTCATCATTGAAAATTATCGTCTTGGAAATAAAACGGGATGCTTAGAATGGGTACACAAAGGTGAAGAAAAGCTAAAAAGCTTTCCTTCTGAAGCTTATAGCCTTCATTTTGAAGTTTATAAAAAAGTAATTAAACAGAGTACCAATCTATCCAAATTTCTAGAGGATACAATTATTCCGTTCTTTCAAGAAAAAAAAGAGCATATTTATGTAATTCGATATGCTATGTTTTTAGCTGATATATTAGAAGAACAACGTATGTATAAAAAATCATCAACTTACCTAAGGTTAGCAATCCAATTGTTAAATAAACATTCTAATTTAGGAGGGATACTCTTATGAAGAAAATGATTGCTGTAATTGGAGTAGTAGCATTTCTAGCATCTGCAGCTGCGCCTATCTTAAGTGACAGTGCAGTAGATGCATACCCGAGACCACTAGTAGCTGAAGTTGAAGAAGTTTAAGTTTTTGTTTTTCATTATTAATGTGTAATTAGCACCTCCCCTAATCCTATAACTATACAAACTTTCGCCTCTGCCCTTGTGGCAGGGGTCTTTTTTTACTATCTATAGAGAGGAGGATGTAAAGTGAAAACCGTTGGCATAGATCTGTCTGGACCCTCCAATCATAAAGATACAGCCGCTGTGATTTGCCATGAAGAAAAAAATCAATTATCCATAGAACAACTTTACACCGGGCTTTCCGATCAAGGCATCGTTTCTATTATTTCTGAGCAGGCAAAAAACAACAATAAAATTTATATCGGAATAGACGCTCCTTTATCCTACCAGGATGGCGGAGGAGATAGAGAAACTGATCGCAAGTTAAGAAATTACGCGAAAAGCCTCGGGGTTAAACCTGGGTCCATTATGCCCCCTACCCTCACTAGAATGATTTACTTAACTGCAAGAGGTATTCATATTGCCCATATGCTTGAGAAAAAATTTCCTGATACTGTTAATATTGTCGAGGTTCATCCTGGAATGGCTCTAGCCTCACGTTTATCTTTAGAAGACAGGACACAGGCTGTCCTTTATAAAAAAGATGAACAAAGCAGGAAATTCGTTCATAGGTGGTTGTCAGAACATTATTTTCAATCCGTTGACAAAGTTGAGGATTCCTCCACTCACCAATTAGATGCATGTTTGGCCGCTCTTGCCTGCTGGCACTGGTGCAGTGAAGGTAAATCACCTTCCTGGCACATGTCAGAGCAACCCCCTCATCACCCCTTCCCATTTAGCTGTTAAAAAAAGCAGCACGTATGTAACGTGCTGCTCTCCTAATCTTCAAAGTATCTTTGGAATGCGTGAAGAGGTGTTTGGCCATCTAAAGCCTTGAATGTCATACGATTATTCTTTTGATTAATAGTCACCGCATCAATGTCTTTATATTCTTTATTTTTGGTTTGTTGTTCTATACTCGACTTTATTTCATTCATTAACCCTAAAGTCTGACGACTGCTCGTTTTTGTATAAACGATTTCTTTAGAAGCTTCTAACATGCTTTCAGCTATAGTCTCCTCAATACCGAGTGTTTGAAATAGCTGATTCATGGATCCTTTTATTACATTGTCAATATTTTCAAACTGAGGACTTTCCAACCCGAACAATGTGAGGTTTAATGCTGTTTTATTGTTCATCAGTATTAAGCAGTGACGCCCATTCACCTTAATAATATTGGCTTGCCATTGATAAATCTGAGATATCTGTTTATACTCCTCTGTACTTTCAATCTTCTTATCTAGTTGACTTTGCAATTTTTTCGTAGCTCCGATAACAAACAAACCGATTCTCCTCATCTCATTAATATAAGTTAATTGTAACAGTTTCTGCTCCTATTCCCTACTGGGATCACCTGTTTATTTGATAACTATTTCTTCCATAGTTTCTGACTTGTCCTATTGCTTCATTTGCATGATTTAGGAGAGCAGTCGAAAGGCTTTCATGATTTTGATAAAGATGGATTTTTGATGCTAGCCTATAAAGACAAAAAAGAAGAGCCGTATATTGGCTCCTCTTTTCTAAGATTTCGATCTTCTGGCAAAGTCAACGAATTGGAACTTATCGGGTCTGTGCCTGGATTCAGTAAATTGAAATAACGTAGCATCAGCGAGGTACACGTGGCTTCGAATAACCACTACTTGTTCATGTCCATCTAAATCTAAATAGTTACGATCTTCTTCAGTTACTGGTTCAACCACAATCTCTTTTTTTGCAAAACTTATGATGAGACCCAGTTCATCTTCAATGTACTGATAAATGGACTCTTCAGCAATCTCGCTGGTCAAACCTGGAACCAGATCTTCTCGAATATAATCCTTATCAAGAATGATTTTTTCCCCATTGATCTCTCTTGATCGGATAATTTTCCAAAGCTTATGATCCTGGGAACAGTTTAGCTGCTCTCCAATTAAACCGTCCGCCTGTCTCAGGGTGAGGTTATGCACAAACGTACGAAAATCTTTGCCCAATTGGTTAGATAGCTCTTTAAAACTCGTAAGACCTGAGACAGGGAACTCAAACTTGCCATGATCGAGTACGACGGAACCTTTTCCTCTTACCTTTTGAATATAGCCATTTTGGGCAAGAAGATTTAACGCTTTCCGAATGGTTTCTCTTGAAGTGCTAAACCGACTTGATAGTTCGTGTTCAGAGGGGAGCGTATCTCCTGGATGAATGCTGCCTCTTTGGATCTCTGCAACAAGGTCATTATAAATGACTAAATACTTATTTTTCATTTTCATCACCATTCGTATTTTATCATACTTGGGTAATGTGATAGACCACTGATTCATAAGGACGAAGCTTTACATCCTGCAAGTCTTGACTGACATCATTATAGTTACTGATCATAACCTCAGTTTTTCCTTCAAGTTGTAAGTTTTCAGGTAAGCTGAAGGAAGTTTCAGAACCATAAAAATTATTGATCACTAACAGACTTTCTCCATTCCATTGACGTAGATACGCAAATATCTGTTCATCTTCCGGAGTCAAGAGTTCATAGTCTCCAAATGAAAGGATATCATTTTCTTTTCGAAGCTGAATTAGTTTCTGATAGTAATGGAAAATAGAGTTCTCTGTGCTCCTAGCTTTTTCAGCATTAATGGATTTGTAATTATCGGCAACCGCAATCCACGGGTTACCGGAGGTGAAACCGGCGTTCGGTTCATCATTCCATTGAACGGGTGTACGAGAATTATCCCTTGATTTTTGTTTCAAAATCTCAAGAATTTTCTCTTCGTTGACGCCTTTTTCACGGAACTCTTTATACATATTTATAGATTCGACATCACGGTACTTTTCAATCGATTCAAACCCAGGGTTTGTCATCCCAAATTCTTCTCCCTGATAAATATAAGGCGTCCCCTGCATCATATGAATAGTTGTCGCCAGCATTTTTGCTGATTCTTCCGGATAATTGACTTCATCTCCAAAGCGTGACAACACTCTAGGTTGATCATGGTTGCACCAGAACAAGGCATTCCATCCGTTTCCTTTATTCATTTCGCGCTGCCACTTAGAAAGAATTTGTTTTAGTTCACGGAAATCGAAATCGGCAACGGTCCATTTTTCGCCATTTGGATAATCTACTTTTAAATGGTGGAAATTGAATGTCATACTCAGCTCGTTACGATCAGGTGCCGTGTATTGTATACAGTGTTCCACGGTGGTAGAAGACATTTCTCCTACGGTCATTAAATCATATGGGGCAAAAACTTCCCTGTTCATTTCCTGCATGTACTCATGGACACGCGGACCATCTGTATAGTATTTACGACCATCGCCTGGTGCCACGCTGCCGTCATCATTTGGGAATTCCTGATCTTTGGAAATAAGATTGATTACATCGAGTCGGAATCCATCAATCCCTTTCTCAGCCCAGAAACGCATCATTGTATATAGATCTTCTCTTAGATGTTCATTTTCCCAATTTAAATCCGCCTGCGTGACATCAAATAAATGCAAATAGTATTGTCCCGTCTTTTCATCATACTTCCATGCATTACCGCCGAACTTCGATTGCCAATTCGTAGGAGCTTCCCCATCTACGGGGTCACGCCAAATATAATAGTCACGGTAAGGATTATCGATCGATTTTTGAGATTCCTGAAACCACTGGTGGAAAGTGGATGTGTGGTTGACCACAAGATCCATAATAAGTTTCATTCCACGCTTGTGCGTCTCTTCAAGCAGTTGTTCAAAATCCTGCATGGTTCCGTACTCATCGTGAATATCGTAATAGTCACTAATGTCATAGCCATTATCATTTTGTGGTGATTTATACATTGGGGTCAGCCACAGCACATCTACCCCGAGTTCATTTAAATAATCCAGCTTCTCAATGATGCCTTGAATATCTCCGACCCCATTGCCGGTTGTATCATTAAAGCTTTTTGGGTAGATTTGATAAACAACAGCTTTTTTCCACCATGGTTGTTCAATCACAATAACGCCTCCTTACACATCTTTTTTACGTTTCGCGTATAAATACGTACCTACTAGCGGTAGGACGATAACGATAACCATCCCAATAATGAAGTCGAACCAATAATCCGATACGATGGAAAAGATTCCCGGAACACCGCCGACTCCAATTGAGTTTGCGAGTACGCCTTGAGCAGAAATATACAAACCAGCGATCGCTGATGAAGAAATAGCGATAATAAATGGATATTTGAATCGTAAGTTAACACCAAACAACGCAGGCTCCGTAATACCTAGCCATGCGGAGACACCAGAAGATAATCCAAGACCTTTCAGCTTCTCATCTCTTGAGGCAAGCATGATCGCAAAAGCGGCAGACCCTTGAGCGATATTGGATAGGGCTAGCATTGGCCATAAGAACGTTGTATTTGTACTGCCTATCAATTGAATATCAACAGCTAAGAACGTATGGTGCATACCTGTAATAACAAGAACTCCGTATAGTGCACCGTAAATAAGTCCGCCTAGTGCAGCAAAGTTATCAAAAATAGATACAAGACCGTCAGTAATAGCATTACCGATCGCAAATGTAACCGGTCCGATGAATAAGAAGGTTAAGAAACCTGTTACAAGGAGGGCAACCGGTCCGACGATAAGCAATTGAATACTATCCGGTACACGGTTTCTCATGAAAACTTCAATCTTCGTTAATACATAGGACGCAACGAGAACTGGTAATACTTGTCCCTGGTAACCAATTTTTTCAATTTCCCATCCGAAGAGGTTCCAAGTAGGAACAGTCCCCTCTTTTACGGCTTCCCCGTAAGACCAAGCATTCAGTAACTCTGGATGAACAAGAATAAGACCCATAACAATACCTAGAATTGGGCTACCACCAAATTTCTTAACGGCAGACCAGCCAATCAGCCCGGGTAAGAACGTAAAGGCTGTATTCGCTATAATGATAATCATGTTGGCAATATCTGACCATTGCGGATAAACATCAATAACAGATTGCTCGTCCCAGAATATACCTGGAGCTGTAAGTATGTTGTTTATACCGAGCAGCAAACCAGCTGTAACAATGGCTGGCAGAATCGGAATAAAAATATCGGCTAATGTTTTGATCGCTCTTTGAATTGGATTCATCTTTTGTGTGGAAGCTTCTTTTACTTCCTCTTTAGATGATTCACCAATTCCCGCTAAAGCTACAAATTCTTTATAAACTTTATCTACAGTACCTTGCCCTACCACGATTTGAAATTGACCGTTGGTAGAAAAAGATCCTTTTACAGCATCAATGTTGTTCAATTTTTCCTGATCGACAATGCCTTCATCGTGAAGGGCCAATCGAAGACGGGTTACACAATGAGTAGCAGCTGATAAGTTCTCTTTTCCACCTATTGCTTCCAAAATCTGCTCGGCTTGCTCTTTGTGATTCATTTCCATTCCTCCCGAGTGTGGGTTATTTTTTCTTGACGGTCATTAATTGAGTTGAGAAATATATGCCTCAAAGCCTCTTCCTTCCATACTGACCGATTCCAAACCGATGTGAATAAGTGTTTAAGCTATGTTTTCTGCTTTAATCCTTTCACATGTTTAATATGGAAGATTTGTACCACCACTCCTTTCACTGGACTAAGAATCATTCCATCAGTTAATTCGATGGCAAAACCTCTCCCCTCATCTTCTGAGAGGACACGGGGCGCGACACTTTTTCTAGTGCAACTTTGCTACTCTCTAGTGCCGCTGCGATAATCGCCCCATTTTTATATCCAAAAAGCTTCAGGAACGTGAATCTTCCTCCAAAACCACAAACTTGTATATACATCAATTACTTACGATTATAATTTGTATATACAAGTTTTGCAACCGTTATCAAAAAATATTTATAGTATCCATCTATCACTCTTTCACCTTTCCAAAACCTGGTGACAGATCCTTTTTTGTGGGCATATTCCACAATTTCAGTGTATAAAGTTAATTTTCTTTTATATACCAGGGATTCGTGGTATATATTTAGAGTGTCGAAATTTCGTTTTTGGAAGAAGGGATTTCTATCCTTAGGACAAAACACCAAACACAAAAAAATTTATGGATTATGTGGTTTGCCAATTTTTTTATTGCTGGCAGTATCACAATGGTTTTACCTTTTTTGTCTTTATATATTGATCAATTAGGTGATTTTTCAGATTCATACGTTCAAACTTGGTCCGGCTGGATCTTTGGGATTACCTTTGTGACCGCTTTTATTTTTTCTCCGATCTGGGGTCGTATTGGTGATAGATACGGCCGAAAAAATATTTTGATTATGTCTGCTGTTGGTCTCGCCGTCTCTGTACTGCTTATGGGGTTTGTTTCAACTGTGTGGCAATTATTCTTATTGAGGTTGTTTATGGGGGTATTTACAGGATTCATCCCTATGTCACAAGCGCTCATTTCAACTCAGACCCCAAAAGAAACCGCCGGACAGGTTCTTGGAACCCTGCAGACTGGAAGCATAACAGGCAGCTTGCTTGGTCCTATGCTCGGTGGGTGGATTGCTGACCAAATCGGTTTCGCATCTACATTCCAACTAGTATCGATAACCGTAGCTCTATCCGCGGTGATCGTTTTCCTTGGTATTTCAGAAGAGCGGGTGGAAGTAGAGGGAGTAGACGAGAAAACCAGTTATAATTCAAAAGAAGTGCTTTCTCATATTGTGAAACACCCCACCCTCCTAATCGTTATGGTCATTTCACTATTTGTTCAAATAGCTCATTTTAGTATTCAGCCGATCCTGTCGCTTTTTGTAGGAAATCTACATGGACCTGAGAATTTAGCTCTTTTCTCTGGAATTGCCTTTTCGGCTGCTGGGTTAGGGAACCTATTAATGGCCAAACGATGGGGAAGAATATCGGATCGAAAAGGCTATATCAAGATATTGATATTCCTTCTCTTTATGGCCGGTATCGTGTACTTTCCAGCTGCATTTGTAACAAATATCTGGCAGTTAGTGGTATTGCGCTTCTTGCTAGGGATATCTATTGGAGGAATCATCCCTGTACGAACTGCTTATATTCGTCAGGAGGCTCCCATTGCTATGCAAGGGGAAGTCCTTGGTTATAATACAAGCCTGCGTTTTTTAGGGAATATTATCGGTCCTGCTATGGGAGGCGTTTTGTCGGGAGCTTTCGGTTTTTCAGCTGTATTTTTTGTCACAAGCGGTCTCCTCCTTTCTTGCGGAGTTCTATTACTCATCACAAAACAAAAACATCCACAATCAATGACTCAGGCCGCCTCCTATTAGAATGGTCTGCTGTTCCTTATCCTTTAGGATCTTTTAAACCTTCGTATCTTAAAGAATAGCTCCCTTTTCTGTAATACTCAGTTTCGAGATAATCGGGGCCCTTTACTATATTTGGAAGAGGCTGGTGGGGAAATAACTCGTCTTGTTCCATCACCCAGACCCTCGAGACATAAGCCGTTCATCAACGGATGGAAAAACCGCCATCCTTTTGATGGTCGGCTTATGCTGTTCGTGTCTATCGGGGTGATTCCACATTTGAACACTTTCCTATGGCCCTACACGAGGTAGGGTCGATCGACGGTGCCACAGGACGTGGCGACCTTAGTCGATCCTCCTTTTACCATGAGCTTCCTCGCTCGTTTCACTCCCTGCGGGATCTCACCTAGTTCCTTCTCCCGCTCTTACACTTATTAGAAAAGTAAGCGTAAATGAGTGCCTAAACGTTGAAGAGAGCTATCCAGCTCCAGCACCTAGCGGCTAGTGAGACTTCCCTCACTTCTGTACGATAAGTCAACATCGAATCGCTACGCTCTTCGTGTTTCCTTTATCTCCGCCAGCTCAGTCCAGTCCATACGTCGCTGACCAAGGTGCCTCCGCTTTTAACCGGGGAGTCTCGCCATTTCCCCACCAACCCAGCCATTTCTTGTGAACGGACCCTGCTATAGGAGATAGAATCCATGCCACATCTGCTTCCAATGCTTATATAACAGGGTTTCTACAGCTAAACACACGTAAAGACCAGTGTGAAACATAGATGATCCTTGTTCATTGGAAGACGTTTATGCAGACAATTTTGAGCTCTCAATGATCACAAAGGGGCGGAAGGGAACGGCGAAGACTCCTGCGGGATGAACATGACCGGTGAGATCCCGGAAGGCGAAGCCTGAGGAAGCTCACCACATGCCCGCGGAAAGCGAGTCGTTCCCTGGAGCCCCTTTCTCTACAAAATATCTCGAAACTGAGTCTTCAACTATACGGCCCTATAGCTTAATAAACCTCATGCGAAAAGTCAGTAGCCCCTTTTAACAGAACTATATTTAATGTGGAAAGTATTTCTGTCTGTTAATATAAGTGTATAGACATATTAGGAGGGATTGGATGAAGCAAGCCTTGATCGTTATTGATTATACGAATGACTTCGTTGCTTCTGAAGGTGCGTTAACCTGCGGGGAACCTGGTCGGCGAATTGAAGAAAGCCTCACTCAATTATGTAAGGAATTCTTATCCAATGATGATTTTACGGTACTCGCGGTGGACCTTCACGAAGAAAATGATCCTTACCATCCAGAAACAAAGCTTTTCCCACCCCATAATATTCGCGGTACTGAAGGTAGAAGGTTATACGGCGAGTTGCATCATTTGTACGAAAGAAGCCAATTCAAGCCCAATCTCTATTACATGGATAAAACCAGGTATAGTGCTTTCGCCGGAACAGAGCTTGATATAAAGCTGCGTGAACGAGGAGTTACAGATGTTCATCTATCCGGGGTCTGCACAGACATTTGCGTTCTCCATACAGCTGTTGACGCTTACAACCTTGGATATAATTTGACCATTCATAAAGATGCTGTAGCCAGTTTTAATCAACTGGGTCACGAATGGGCGCTTGAACATTTTGAATCCGTACTAGGAGCTTCTATCAGATAACACTAAGACCGCCTGAGAATTGCAGGCGGTCCTTTTTATTTACTACTCGTAAAGCCGCCTTAGTCTATTTCCTATTAAAGGATGTTATGGTATAGTATTTCGAGTGTCTAAATATTTTAGTAGAAAGGAAGGGACAAAGAATGATTGAAAGCCCCCGCCCTTCAAATAAGCATTTCCGTACGGTGCTCATTTTAAGTGCCTCTATCCTGATTGTAGTTATGAATACTACGATGTTTAATATCGCCTTACCTAATATATTAAGAGACTTCTCTTTACAACCTTCAGAAGGCGCATGGATTGTATCGGGATATTCTATTGTACTCGCTATTTCCACTATTACATTCACCCGTCTTTCTGATTACCTTCCCATACGTAAGCTTCTGACCATCGGCATTTTGATCTTCGGCTTATCCTCCATTCTTGGATTCTTTGCTGATTCTTATTTCTGGCTGTTATTTGCGAGACTTTGTCAGGCCTCTGGGGCAGCAGCGATTCCAGGGTTATCAATGGTGTTCGCCGGAAGATATATACCGATGTCACGCCGGGGAAGTGCTTATGCGTTAATAGCTTCGGCTACTTCATTAGGGTTTGGCCTTGGTCCTGTAGCAGGCGGCTTTATTACAGATTACTTAAACTGGAATTTTTTATTTATCGTCACTATTTTAGTAGTTTTTGTTATCCCTGTTCTCTTTAAATATATGCCGGTAGAAACTTCTACTAAAACTAGTTTTGATGTGTTGGGCGCTCTACTTTCTGGAATTAGCGCCACATTGTTTCTATTATATATATCTACATTCAACAACCTTTATCTTCTTGGCGGGTTGCTTTCTGCTGCCCTGCTCTGGTGGAGGATTAACAAAACATCCACTCCTTTTATACAGCCTGAGTTAATAATGAATAGACTTTACCGCCGCATTGTTTTTATGAGTTATATCGGATTTACTCTCCATTTCGCTGTGTTATTCTTAATGCCTATCATGCTTGAACAAGTATATGATCGGGGAGCAGCTGCTATTGGGCTGATCATCTTTCCAGGAGCTATGCTTTCTGCAGTGGCTGCTATTTATGTAGGCCGACTCATTGATGCTTATGGAAACATTAAAGTACTTTTCCTGGCGCACGGGCTTTTACTAATCTCCGCTCTTGTATTTTTCTTGTTAGCCAGAGTAAGCCCCTATATGATTATGCTTGCTTATATGTTTACTAGTTTTGGCTTTTCAAGCTTATCTTCCAGTTCAACAAACGAGGTGTCCCGAATATTACCCAGCGAGCAAATTGGTGCAGGGATAGGATTGAAACAGCAGACACATTTTATAGGCAGTGCCACCGGATCAGTGCTGGCCGGTATCTTGCTTGAACTGAATCGTCAGCCTTATACTGCTCAAGATTTCAGCCTCCCGTTTGGCATTCTAATCGCACTTATGTTTGCTTCAAGTGCAGTACTGATGGTCTATTCCGCTAGAATTAAGAAGTTTATACCTGTTCAAGAAATTGACATTTGAAATTTAAGATCGAATCGAATATGATTGAGTATGGACATTTATGCTAATAACTGATATATAGATCCTATATAGGAGGAATCACTTATGAGCTCAAAGGATTATCGAGTTCTGCTGTATTATAAGTATGTCGACCTTCCTGATTATGAAGAATACTGTCAAAACCACCTGAAGTTCTGTAAAGACCTTGGTCTTAAAGGGCGAATTATCGTAGCTCCAGAAGGAATAAACGGAACCGTTTCCGGCACCGTGGACCAAGTAGAGGAATATATGGACTTTGTCCGTTCAGATGAACGTTTTGCAGATATCCAGTTCAAAATGGATGAACATGAAGGCCATGCCTTTAAGAAGATGCATTGCCGAGTGAAACCAGAACTTGTAAACTGGAGCATTGAAAATGATGATATCGACCCTAAAGAATTTGGTGGAAAGCACGTAAAACCAAAAGAATTCTATGAACTTCTTCAAGAAGAGGACACGGTGGTCATTGACGGACGTAACGAATATGAATACCGTATCGGGCATTTCCGTAACGCCATTCGTCCAGAAGTGAACCATTCTCGTGAGTTTCCGGAATGGATCGCTGAAAACGCAGATGAATGGAAAGATAAACGAGTAATCACTTACTGCACAGGTGGAATTCGGTGTGAAAAACTGACTGGAATATTGAAGAAGAATGGTGTAGAGGATGTCTATCAGCTAGAAGGTGGAATTAACACGTATAGTAAAGACCCAGAAATAAAGGGCCAGCTCTTTGATGGTAAAATGTATGTGTTTGATGAACGTATCTCTGTACCTATTAATCAGGTGGAGGAAAAAGTTATCGCACAGTGTGAACACTGCGGTAAACAAGAAGATCGCATGATCAATTGCAGCAACCCGGTATGTAATAGACAATACGTTTGTTGTGAAGATTGTGAAGAGGAACAACATGCGGCATGTACAGCAGAATGTAAAGAGCACCCTGAGAACCGTTGGGATGCGGAACGTAAAAAACAAATCGATAAATATGACAGGATTTCTAAATAAATTGAAATCATTGTAAAAAACTCGTCTTGACTCAATGTCAGGCGAGTTTTTTGGCTCTAAAATATTTGTTGGGGTAGATAAAAAATTTGGTATAAAAAAACACGCAAGCTCCAATCTTTACTACACTTGAATTGTCGAGAAACAAGCAGTAAAGGAGTTGCGTGTACGTGTATTCTAACATGCCCATACCAGGACTACAAAAGGCGATAATAAAGAAAAGTGAAGAAGTAGAAGGAGAATTTCATCTTCATGTGGAATTGCCGAGAAAGAATCACAGGTGTACGGATTGCGGAGAATGGACCGATCGCATCCACGACTACAGAATACAGAAAATCCAACACCTTAAAATCTTTGAAAGGGATCTTCGAATTGGCATAAGCAACGGATTAAAGTAGCCAGACTCCACGAAAAGATTACGAACTCTCGCAAAGATTATCTGCATAAGATTTCTACCGAAATCATCAAAAACCACGATGTGATCGGGGTAGAAAATCTCCAAATTTCCAATATGCTCAAAAACCGAAAACTATCCAAATCGATTAGTGATGCGAGCTGGTCGATGTTCACTACTATGCTCGAATACAAAGCAGAATGGTACGGAAAACAATTACTACCCGTATCGAAAATTTTTGCGAGTTCGCAACTGTGTTCCTATTGTGGATACCAAAACGGTGAGGTGAAGAATCTCGCTGTTCGAACGTGGGATTGCCCGAATTGTGGCAGCCACCACAACCGCGATCTAAATGCGAGCTTAAATATATTGAAGGAGATTCAGAGGATCCTTCCAACCGTCGGTGCGACGGGGCTAGCCTAATCATTTGAACGAACCGTTAGGTTTGTGCTCTTAGGAATCCCCCTACTTCAAGAAGCGTCAGCGAGTAAGTGGGGGTAGTGCAACTGCCGCTTCAAAGAATAATCCTAAAATAGAAATAAGTACTCCAAACAAGAGCAGCGACCAGCCAGACTCATACGAAACCCCCATCAGCTCAAATAAACCGACCATTCCAAAGAAAAAGACGCCAAATACTGTGGTTATTCCAAGCAGAAGCAAGAAACCCACACTTATAAAAACCATGGATTTATCTTTTCTAAAAGAATGACGAAACCTATGTTTTTTCATTCTTTTCCTCCCTTATAGACCACCAGTATATCCATTAACTCCCACCTCAGGTCATCCATATTATGGATGACCTGAGGTGGGAGTTTTACCTAAATCTTCTTTAGTTTTTGTTTTCAATATGGATATAACCTTCTATATCGCTAAGACGTCCATTTTTTAAATAAACCCCTGAGCTTTCTGCAATTCCATATCCTTTGGTTACTTCAGTCTTCTGAACAGCCTTTTTGAGATTGAGTTCCTCTTCCCATTCAAGATAATGAGCTGAAACAACTGTATCCGGCAGGAGACCTAAGCCTTTTTCGAAAAGCTGAACTTCTTGTATGTTATCGTTAGGAGAAATAACACATTCTTCAGGAGAGATCAGTGCTCCCGCTGAGAAACCAGCTAAAGGTCTTCCCTGTTCAAACAACTTTCTCACTATCTCCCCCACTGACGTTTCTACAATAAATTTTCTGTATAAAACAGTGTCTCCTCCCCCTATGACTATTGCGTCTGCACTTTCGAGAACTGCTATATCCTCTTGCGAGTATTCGTCCCCTAAAGGCAGATAAAAAATTTCAGGATCGGAAATACCTAAACAATTGGTATAACGGGGAAGGTATTCGGCAGCCCCCTCCCTCTCTATATAAAGGACAGCAATTTTGCTTCCTCTTGCTAAACTTTTAAATTGTTCAGCTAGTTTCGGAGTAAAGGGCGGCCCCGAACCAAATAAGAATAAATGAGTAGAGCTCTTCAACCTTATGTCCCTCCCCCCTCTTTATACACTTGAAAACGAAATATAAGCAAAAGGATGTTCTATTACTAGTTCTTGGTTCGATGAGCAGCATGATATGCAGAGCCGATTCCTCGATCAAAGGACAAAGCATAAACGATGGCGCTGGTTACAAATGACTTCGCTTTCCGAACAGCTTCTTCCACCGATTTTCCTTTCGCAAGTTCGGCTGCAATTGCGGCAGAATAGGTACAGCCTGCTCCGCTTGTATGAATAGTCTCCACACGCTCTGATTCAAGTTCTACCATACTTGTTCCATCAAACAGAATATCAACAGCAGGATAATCGGTTAAAGCACCGCCTTTAACAAGGACATACTGCGGCCCAAGGCTTTGCAGATCTCTTGCTAGAGCTTTCATATCCTCAGGACTCTCTGGTACAGGGGCTTCTAATATACGTGCCGCCTCCTGCAAGTTTGGTGTAATAATCGTTGCCATTGGCAGCAATTCCTCAACAAGCGCATCAATAGCATCATCTTTTAACAGCTGAGATCCCATTTTACCTACCATTACAGGGTCAACGACTATGTTTCTCACTTGAGAGTAGCGAATCAGTTCAGCCGAACGCTTAATAATATCTTCGGTAAACAGCATCCCTGTTTTAAGAGCATCTATTCCCACGTGTTCAAGAGAAGCATACACCTGTGCTTCAATCGCTTCTAAAGATTGGGTGAAAATCCCTTGAGAAGTTGTTTTATTATTAGCCACAATGGCTGTAATAGCGCTCATGCCATAAACATCAAATTCTTCAAATGTCTTTAAGTCAGCTTGAATTCCCGCACTCCCCTGCGACGCAGAACCTGCAATGGACAATACTCTTGGTATACTCATACTTATTTATCCCCTCTCGTTATCTTATTTAAATTGTAACAAATCCTTTTTTCCAGAATCTATTCATACCTCCTTTTTTTACTGTAAAATTAAAGTGTGAGGAGGGATAGACCTATGCAAGCTTTTACCCAGAATGTCCTGAAGATCATTAAGCTAATACCTGAAGGAAAAGTGATGACCTATGGGCAGATTGCGCGGCTAGCCGGAAACCCACGTGCAGCAAGACAAGTAGCCCGGCTCCTTCACTCCATGAGCCAAAAACACGACCTGCCGTGGCACCGGGTAATTAATGCACAAGGTAAAATTGCCATACATGATGAAGCCGGAGCAGAAAGTCAACGAATGACTCTTGAAGGTGAAGGGGTTCCCGTTATCCAATGGAGAATCAACTTGCAGGAATTTCAAGCAAGTGCCTCCGAGCTCCCTATTCATTCTAACTTTCCCGAAGATCAATTATAAAAACTGTTACATATACAGTGGAGGTTTTCTATGTTTGAAATTAAGCCCTATCCCGAATTATCATGGTCCCTTTCACGTCACAAAACGATGCTGACGTGTTCTCGTAAATATGCATATGATTACTATTTTTCGCATAATGGCTGGCTGAAGGATGCTGACTCTCTTGCCAGACAAACGTATCGTTTAAAAAAGATTACAAATTTGGAGATGCATTTTGGTAGTATCGTTCACGACCTGATTTATCAGACCATACAGCAAGTATTAAAAGATCAGCACCTTCCTGATGAACAAGCCCTGACTGAAGAAATACGGAGGCATTTAAATCGAGGGTTTATTGAATCCACACGTAAAGAGCATTTATGGATGAACCGGCCTAAACACTACACAATGCTTCACGAGATTTACTATAGTCAATCCAATAACCTTCCTGAAGCTAAAGTTAAGAAAATAACAGATCGGCTCCAAACTACGGTAAAGAATTTTTACTCCAGCCGTTCTTTTAAAGACGTTTTAAATAAAAAGCACATGCGTTTTATCGAATCGGAGGACTTCCGTTTTATGAAAGCCAATGGAGTTAAGATCTTCATTGTGATGGACCTTGTCTACAAAGATTTATTAAAGGATAAGTGGGTCATTGTAGACTGGAAAACCGGTAAATCTTCCGATGAAGACCGAAACCAGCTGGCTCTGTATGCTTTGTATCTCAAACAGAAATATGACATTTCGTCCATTGGAGATATTATTATCCGAAATGAATACTTACTTGAAGGTACCCATGTTGAATACCAACTAAAAGAGCAGGATTTAATCAATGTGCAGCATTTATATCAGATCAGTATGGAGCAAATGAAAGCTTATCTTGAGGATCCCTCTAAAAACAAACCTCTTCCAATCGAGGAGTTTACCATGCAGGATGACCCTCGCATCTGTGCTCGCTGCAACTATCAGGAACTTTGCTTTCCATAATTCACCCTCCTTTTGACCTGCTCCTATGTTTTAACCTCTGGAAAAAAGGCTAAATAAGGAGTGGACAAAACATATTTATCGGAAGGAGTTGTTTTAAGCATGCAAGTACTAGTAGCAGGAGCAAACGGACATACAGGCCGTTTACTTATCCAATATCTAAAAGAAGATGGTCATGAGCCATTTGGTATGGTACGTAAAGAGGAACAAAAAGCAAAGATTGAAGAACTCGGAGGTACTCCCGTTTTAGCGGACTTGACTAAAGATGTAGGTCATGCAATCAAAGGAAAAGATGCTGTTATCTTTGCAGCAGGTTCCGGAGCAAGTACAGGAGCAGACCAAACCGAAGCGGTCGACCGTGACGGCGCTATTAATTTGATCAAGCACACAGAGAACTTAGGTATTAAGAAATTCATTATGCTGAGTGCCATGGCAGCCGGTGACCCGGAACGCGGCCCAGAAGAATTGAAGCATTATTTACAAATGAAGGGCGAAGCGGATGATTATTTGAAGTCCACTGAACTCGACTTTACTATAGTTCGTCCAGGTGGACTGACGCATGAAGAAGGAACGAGCAAAATTGAAGTAGGCGAAACGGTTGAGCAAGGCTCCATCCCTCGCGCGGATGTTGCAAAAACCATGATTGCTGCTTTACAGGAACAAAGCGTTTTCCATAAAACGTTTGAAATGATTTCAGGCGATACTCAGATTGAAGAAGCTTTACGCTCCCTATAATTAGCCTGGATAAAAGCCATCTCCGCCTGGAGATGGCTTTTATTATTTTGGAAAAGAATCGAGAAAAA
This sequence comes from Halobacillus sp. K22, assembly GCF_052246795.1. Lineage (NCBI taxonomy): Bacteria > Bacillati > Bacillota > Bacilli > Caryophanales > Bacillaceae > Halobacillus > Halobacillus sp. K22. The sequence goes on from NZ_JBQQCN010000011.1 coordinate 70,142, forward strand.
ATAGAGAAAAACACGGAGAGCCGGCATGATTTGATATAATATACATACTTATGCGCTTTAAAGGAGTTGTGCACATTGAAAGGTTCATTAATTAAACAACATCGCAAGTTCAATAATATGACCCTCGAAGACCTGGCGACCGGGATATGTTCGGTCTCTTACCTGAGTAAAATTGAACATAATACCATTAACGCCAGTGAAGAAATATACAGACTCCTTGGCGAACGTTTAAATATTAAGCTTAACGATATTAATCAGGATTTTGATGAAAAAATTTATCAAGATCTCCTTGAGTGGCACGAAGCAGCTCAACTAAGAGATTTGTCTTTAATGGATGAGTTGAAAAGAAAATGTGAGCTGGCACTAGAAGATAATCGTAACATTGAATTAGTACATTTATATAAAATCTTTCAGGCCCGTCATATACTTACAAGGGAAGATCAACTGCTAAATAAGAGTTTTCTCAAAGAATTGACGGACATTTTCCCTGACTCTTCATTAGAGTTCCAATTTTTCTATCATAAAACCTTAGGGATTAATCATTTAATGATGGATGAGGTAAAAGAAAGTTTACACCATTTTTTGCAAGCCAATAACCGGATGGAAAAACTTCCGATAAATGAATATGAAAACTATTTTCATATTTCACTCGCCTATTTAAAAATCCGATCATCTATTGAGTCCATTTATTACGGAGAGAAAGCTATAGAAGGATATAAAAACAACCTCAATTATTCAAGACTTATTGATACTTACATGATCGTTGCCTTGAATTACAGATATTTGAACATCCATTCCGTGGCGGAGGAATATTTTCTTAAATTACTTAAGTTTGCTAAGTACCATCTTCCCCAGCTAGAAAAAAGAAGAATCTTTCATAACCTCGGGTATATCTACGCAAATCAAGAAAACCATCAAGAAGCCTTACATTATTTACAAAAGGCACAGGGTATCGAAACGTCTGAAAAATACTTTGAGATTAGCACCCTCTACCTTCTCGCCTCTACAAGTTATTACTGCAACGACATGAAGGCTTGCTGGGATTATATTCGTTTAGGAGAGCAAAAAGCAAAAGACTCTAGCAGTATATTTTTCATTCATAAGTTTTTCGTACTACGTCACACCATTAATGAGACAACTCATAATGACGAATTCATCGACAAACTCGAGAATGAAATTATACCAAGCATGCGAGAATTAAATGAATACGAAGATTATAAAACCTACTTGGAAATGCTGGGTAATATTTTCTATCAAAAGCGATTATATAAGAAATCAGCCATGTGTTTTAAAGAAGCCAACAATTTCAGGTTCACACAAAAAAAAGATTTATTATAAAAAAGTCGGGAGCGTGAATGCTCCCGACTTTTACATGCGAACTAAATTCTTTTTCCAATTTCGGAACTCCAGTTCATCAAATTTAGCTTCCATTTTCACATCATCAATATAGAAAAGTGCTTCCTCCAGGGAACAGTTGACATCTGCTTCACAATTAATTCTGGCAAGCTGTCTGGATAAGTGAAGCATTTCTAAATCTTGTTCAATCTTGGCACGCTGCCCTTTTGTCAGCTTATCTAAATTCTCAAGAATCCCTTCAATGGTCTGGTGCTCCATTAAAAGCTTAAGAGCCGTTTTTTCACCGATCCCTTTTACTCCTGGATAATTATCACTACTGTCTCCCATTAGAGCTTTTAAATCCACCATTTGAGAAGGAGTGATTCCTTTTTCCTCATAAAAAGAATCTTGATGATACTCAGCATAATTACCGTATCCTTTTTTTAATAGGACGACATGAACATTAGGCTGCAACAACTGAAGCAGATCCTGGTCGCCTGTAAGCAGAAATACTTGAGAGTGCTCGCTGTAAAGGCGGCTTAATGTTCCCATACAATCATCAGCTTCATAACCAGCTTGACCTACATTTGGTATATTGAGAGATTCGACCACTTCTTTAGCCAGATCAAACTGAGGAATTAATTCTTCGGGCGGTGCCCCTCGATTAGCTTTATAATCCGGGAATAAATCATTGCGGAATGTCTGACTCCCCATATCCCAGCAGCAGACGACATGTGTGGGCTGATACTTTTCTATCGCTGTAAAAAGGTGCTTCACCATACCATAGACTGCATTAGTCGGAGTCCCCTTACTATTAATCATATAATAATTACTCATAGCTGTAGCATAAAAAGCACGGAATAACAAAGCCATTCCGTCCACTACCATAATTCGGTTAGTTGTTGTCATTCACCTGTTCTCCTTTATTGGTAAGTTGACTCTATTATAACAAATAGAAGCAAATGGGCATTAAGAGGTTTATATCCCCTTTTCGTCTAATAATTGACAAAATTCTGTTAACATGCTAGTTTCAAGATAAGTGTCTACTCTTTACATAAAGTTTTTTGTAAGCGTTTACACTTCATTATGCACTGAGGAGGAATAAGAATGGTCTATGCATTTCCGAATACAGAAGGATCGATTGTCCAATACAAAGAGCGTTATGATAACTTCATTGGCGGCAAATGGACGCCTCCAGTAAATGGGGAATACTTTGAAAACGCAACACCTGTGACAGGTCAGAATTTCTGTCAAGTAGCTCGTTCAACAGAAGAAGACGTTGAGTTAGCTGTTGAAGCTGCTCATCAGGCAAAAGATGCCTGGGGGAAAACCTCCGTTACCGAACGATCGCTGATCCTGAATAGGATCGCAGACAGGATGGAAGAAAACTTAGAAAAATTAGCAGTAGCTGAAACATGGGAAAACGGAAAAGCGGTACGTGAAACTCTAAATGCTGATATCCCTTTAGCCGTGGATCATTTTCGCTATTTCGCATCAGTGATACGTGCGCAGGAAGGATCGATTGGCGAAATTGATCAGGATACCATCGCCTATCATTTTCACGAGCCTTTGGGAGTCGTAGGTCAGATTATTCCATGGAACTTCCCTATCCTGATGGCAACTTGGAAGATTGCCCCGGCTCTTGCAGCAGGGAACGCAATTGTATTAAAACCAGCCGAACAAACGCCAGCATCCATTATGTACTTACTCGAAATAATTGAGGATCTTCTTCCGGCAGGAGTACTAAATGTAGTCAATGGGTTTGGGTTAGAAACAGGTAAGCCTCTTGCCCAGCATCCACGTATTAATAAAGTAGCCTTCACTGGTGAAACAACAACCGGACGAATGATCATGCAATATGCTTCCCAGAACATCATCCCTGTCACGTTAGAGCTTGGAGGAAAATCCCCAAATATCTTCTTTGAAGATGTTATGCGTGAGGATGATGACTTTTTAGATAAAACAATTGAAGGTATGGTCATGTTTGCCTTAAACCAGGGTGAAGTCTGTACATGTCCATCAAGAGCTCTTATTCAGGAATCGATTTATGACCGGTTTATGGACCGTGCCATTGAGCGTGTGAAATCCATCAAAACCGGGAACCCACTGGACCCTGAAGTTATGATGGGAGCTCAAGCCTCCTCTGAACAGCTGGAAAAGATCTTATCCTACTTGCAAATCGGAAAAGAGGAAGGTGCGGAATGCCTTGTTGGCGGTGAAAGGAACCAGCTGGAGGGCGACTTTAAAGATGGCTACTATGTAAAGCCTACCATGTTTAAAGGAACAAACGACATGCGTGTCTTTCAGGAAGAGATCTTTGGGCCTGTCCTCTCCGTTACCACCTTTAAAGACAAAGAAGAAGCCATGTCCATCGCTAATGATACATTGTATGGCCTGGGAGCCGGCATCTGGACTCGGGATATGAATACAGCTTATCGTTTCGGACGGGGCATTGAAGCCGGTAGAGTCTGGACAAACTGTTACCATACTTACCCTGCACATGCAGCCTTTGGTGGATACAAAATGTCTGGGGTTGGGCGAGAGAATCATAAAATGATGTTAAGCCACTATCAACAGACTAAAAATATGCTCGTCAGCTATAGTCCTCAGAAACTAGGATTCTATTAAATCTTAAGTGAGGAGGTGACAAACGATGGTCGAACGTGTGACTGCAACCGATGCCGCCCTCGAATTGATTGAACAGCTGAAAGGTAAGCATGGACCTCTCATGTTTCATCAGTCTGGAGGGTGTTGTGATGGAAGTTCGCCGATGTGCTATCCAGACGGTGACTTAATGATAGGCAATCAGGATCTTCTACTAGGTGAAATTGGTTCTTCCCCCTTTTATATAAACAAAAAGCAGTACGACTACTGGAAGCATACCCAATTGATTATTGATGTAGTAGATGGACGCGGGGGAATGTTCTCTTTAGAAGGAGTAGAAGGAAAAAGATTTTTATCCCGATCCCGCGCTTTTACAAAAGAAGAAGCCGCTGAACTTCAAAGCGCAGAACCATAAGGAACAGCCCTCTTCATTGGAAGAGGGCTGTTTTAAATGGGCTGTTTTTGAAAAAACTGCAGAAGAATATCGTTATAAAGAACTGGCTGATCTTTATGGACGCGGTGGCCGGCAAAAGGAAGGACCGCTTTATGAATATGGGGAAAAGCTCCATAAATCGAAGCACCACTTGCTTCCTGCTGAACTGACTCGCCAGCTATGAAAAACACAGGCACCCTTAAATCTACTAAACCTTCGGCTAAATAAAATGGATACCAATCGGGGTTTCTTGCAAGGTAAATAAATTCTCTCCAGTTTGTATTATGTAGCCGGTTGTAATAATCGATTTTCGTTTTATCACGAAGAAGATGTCTTTGTTTCTCTAACTCTTTTCTATGCATCTGTTTCCAGCGGGCAGGTTTTTTAGGATACATGCCTGAAATCGTCAGACTCTTTACTCTGTGAGGATGATTACGGGCCAGTAAAATCCCCGTAAATGCTCCCAGGTCACTGCCGATGATGTGAGCTTTATTCACTTGTAAGTGATCCATAGTTTCAGCAAGATCACGGGCTGCATTCTCAAAGTAGTGGTTGAATTCATCACTGAAGGAATTGCCATGGCCTCTTAAATCAGGAAGTATTACCTGATACTGGTCACATAACTGGTCACACTGGTATTCAAAGTCTGTGATCCCTGTTTCCAGCCTACTATGCAGAAACACTAAAGGCTCCCCTGCTCCTTTAATGGTGGTATGAAGAATCATCGAATCCCCCTCTATTCGACCTTTTAAATAATTTAATTTTTCCTACAACCTCGCAGCCGTTCCGCTTAAATACAGAAAGCATGGGATAATTATGTACACTTGTAGCCCCCACACTATACGAAGCCCCAAATTTCTTCTTCAACATATGTAATCCCTGGCTGTAAAGAATCGAACTTTTCCCTTGGCCACGTGCTTCTGGAACCAGCCCAAAATAAAACATCCGCCCTTCATCCTCTGTTCCAGGCTCGATGTGAGGCATCACCACTCCAATGGCTTTTCCATCTTCATAAGCCACATTACATGTATCTATGTATGAAGAGCCCAATTCCTTTCTTACGCTTTCTATTTGTTCATCCATACTTAAATATGCTGAAGCGTTTAAAGACCCTTCCATAGATCTTTTCCAAACTTCTTTAAAGTGTTCCACAGAGACATCTCTCAAAGATTTTATGGTAAAAGCTTCTGCCTCTTTCACCTCTTCTTTGAGCTGAAACCTTACGAAGGTTTTCTCATCATGAAATTGGAACAGATGGGATTTCAGATGCTTTTCTATCTCTTTTGATCGATCGCTGTTCACTAGAATAGTCAGATGGTCCGCCTGCTGAATATTTTTATCTTTAACCAGAAAATCTGTTAATTGACAGAATTCCCGCTCTGTTAAGTGACCTGTTTCTTCTATGGTTATAAAATTTTCCCCTGTAACAAATTTAACTTTTTTATATAAATTCTGCTTTTGCTCCATAAGGCCTCCTAGCTATTAGTTCTATACTGTTCCCCTTTCATCCTACCTTATCTGCGGCCGATATGGTATTAACAATCACTTTATTTTCATTTAAAGAACCTTACGCGATACAATGAAGATTGAAACCCATGAAAGGAGTTTTTTTAAATGAACCGTGAAATCCATTTAGTAGAAAGACCAGAAGCCACACCTACACATGAACATATTAAAATTGTAGAAAATAACCAGCCTGAACCAGGCTCAGGAGAGGTACTCCTAAAAATGTTATACGTATCAGTCGATCCCTACATGAGAGGGCGAATGAGCGATGCCAAATCATATGTCGCACCTTTTCAACTAAACGAACCTATTGAAGGCGGAGCTGTGGCAGAAGTCGTTCAGTCCAATTCTGACCAATTAAGTGAAGGTGACATTATCACTGGAATGCTTCCATGGAAAGAATATACAGTACAAAAAGCAGAAGGACTTCGTAAAATCGATCCAAGTCTAGGACCGATTACAACATCTCTCGGCATTCTTGGCATGCCAGGCCTTACTGCGTATTTTGGCTTGATGGACATCGGTCAACCTAAAGAAGGAGAAACTATTCTTGTTTCCGGAGCAGCAGGTGCTGTTGGTTCAACCGTCGTTCAAATAGGTAAAATTATGGGCTGCCGCGTTGTGGGCATCGCTGGAACGGACGAAAAAACAAGTTATTTAACAGAAGAACTTGGCGTGGATGCAACCATCAACTACAAAAAAGAAAATGTATCTGAAGCCCTTCAGGAGAAATGTCCAGATGGTATTGATGTATATTTCGATAACGTAGGTGGAGATATTTCCGATGCGGTTTATCCTCTTCTAAATAAATATGCAAGAATTGCCCAATGTGGTACCATTGCGTCCTATAACGTTCCGAATGACCAGGGACCGCGTATTCACATGCACTTAATTAAGTCCAGTGTATTAATTAAAGGATTCACTGTAGGGGATTATCAAGACCGCTTCTCCGAAGGTTTTCAGCAATTGTCCAAATGGTTGAGCGAAGGGAAACTGACATATGAAGAAACGATCACCGAAGGTTTCGAAAACATTCCTGACGCTTTCTTTGGGCTATTTGAAGGAGCTAACCTTGGTAAGCAGCTTGTTAAAGTAGCAGAACCTGCTCAAAAATCCTAATCCAATTATTGCAGGTTTCCTTTCTATTACAAACCTGTCTATTTGAAAGAGCGCACAGATGATGTGCGCTCTCTTTTTGTTCTATGCTGCGTCAATTCTATTTACAGAATACGCATTGCTCCTCAATCACAATTCCTTAATATCCTCAAAATTGAAATTCCAGATCACGGGCTCCCTCTGCCATGAACCACAAGGTTTAACGGGTTATTGGCTTTAGCACCAGGGAAAATGAAATAAATAATTCATTTATTTTCAGGCAACTAAAAAATATATTCACTCTCAAAACATTTATGTTAACCTATAATAAAATAAGTTAACAAGGTGGGATTTATTTGAACTCCGAGAGCAGACGACTTCGAATTATTATTAATTGTGCTATCTTTGCAGCCATCACAGCTATATTGGCTCAAGTAGAAATTCCTCTTCCGGTGGTTCCGATCAGTGGCCAGACATTGGCGGTAGGATTAACGGCGACCATTCTTGGAAGTCGCCAGGGAGCTGCAGCAATGACATGCTACGCTGCTTTAGGAGCTGCCGGCCTGCCTGTATTTGCAGGCTTTAAAGGCGGGGCTCAGGTGCTGGTTGGTCCAACAGGCGGTTATATCATTGGATTTATTGCTGCGGCATTTGTCACTGGGTATATTTTAGAAAAAACGTCATTCAACTTATCCTTGGCTCTAATTGCCAACACAGCCGGAATGATTATCACCCTTTTATTTGGTACCATCCAATTAAAGTTTGTGTTAGATCTCACTTGGCCGCAAGCTCTGGCATCCGGCGTATATCCATTTATCGCTGTAGGGCTGATTAAAGCCTTTCTGGCAAGCTGGATTGGAATAACTGTCAGAAAGCGTCTGGTCCAAGCGAATTTAATCCATCCCAAGAAAGCTGTGGCTTAAATACATTTACTATTAAATCGAAGGCTCTGCTAAAGTTTAATGTTGATTATTCACAAGAGATTATTACACAATAGGGCCGGATTTTTGAAGACTCGAATTCGAGATACCTTGGATCCGTTACGATATGAAGAAGGGGCTGGTGGGGAAATAACTCGTCTTGTTCCATCACCCAGACACTCGATACATAAGCCGTTCATCAACGGCTGGAAAAACCACCAGCCTTTTGATGCTCGGCTTATGTATCGAGTGTCTTTCGGGGTGATTCCACATTTGAACACTTTCCTATGGCCCTACACGACGTAGGGTCGATCGACGTTGCCACAGGACGTGGCGACCTTAGTCGATCCTCCTTTTACCATGAGCTTCCTCGCTCGTTTCACTCCCTGCGGGATCTCACCTAGTTCCTTCTCCCATGGGATTCTCGCCTTTTCCCCATCAACCCAGCCACGGGAGAATAACGGACCCTTCCAGAAGAGAGAATGCTCTCCTTCTAAATAGGTCCTAAATGCTTCTATGACAAGCTTTTCCACATGGTGCTAGTATGAAAATACTCTCTCACCCCATGCTTCTTTCTCACTAAGTAAACAGTGTATGAAGTGGTTTCGAGTTTATGATTAGGCCAGGTCCGGAGGGGGACGATGAAGACTCCTGCGGGATGAACATGATCGGTGAGATCCCGCACCGAGGAAGCTCAGCACATGCCCGTGGAAAGCGAAATCGTCCCCCGCAGGACCTAATTCTCACAAAAGTCTCGAAACTGAGTCTTCCAGTAAGGGGAGCTTATCTTTAAGATCAAGAAGGAAGATAAACAGAGTTTAATCGAAAGGAAAAATTTGACCAAAGTTGTTCGATAAAGACGTTCGTGCTGAAGTTTTTAGTACTATAGGTGATGAAACTAATTCGATTGTTCAATTTCAATAAAAGCTTACAAAATAAGCTGGAACTCCGTTCCGGCTTATTTTTTACTTTCAACACAAATTTAACTTGACTGCCTCATGTTGGTAAAGTAAACTTTACGTAAAGTCACCTTTACTAATTTGTAATTGGAGGAAGCTATGAAAAATGTCATCAAAGATCGACGAATCGCCCACCAATTGACCCAGGAGCGACTCTCAGAGCTGCTGAATGTTTCAAGACAGACAGTGATATCTCTTGAAAAAGGAAAGTATAAGCCATCATTAGTCCTTGCTCACAAACTTGCCCAGGTTTTTAGCTGTCATATCGAAGATCTATTTATCTTTGAAAGAGATGAAAACATTGAATGATTTCTGGAATAACATGGTTGGACTTTCAGGACTAATTTTGGGATTATCGATTGCATTAGCGGCTATTTTAATTAATCGTAAGTATATGAAGAAAAATAGACAGCTCGATGAGCGTCAGCAGACCATTAGTGTCCATGCGCGAGCAGGCGCCTGGATGGTTACCTCCGGCCTGATTATTATCGCCTGGGCGGTGGAAATCGTAGTTGAAGGAGTTACCTTCTCTTTCTTTCTGCTCACTTTTCTATATATTGGACACATGACAGCCTATGGTCTGTTTGCTTATCACCACGCTACACATAACTAATATCAAACTTAAAAGTTAAGGAGTACAGCTATGAATACGATCTCACTTATGATTTTTCTGTTACTATGTTTTTTGTTTCTTGGGAATGGCATTTACCAGGGGGTTGCAAATGACAGCTGGACAGCGCTCCTCATAGCCATTATCGTTATTATTTTTGGCGCAAGAAGCATGTGGAAACGTCAGAATAAAAAACGCCCCCGCGACTAGGGGGGCGTTTCACTAGGAATATCTAGGGTATTCATAGCGACCGAACCATTGGTACCGGTGGCTTGAAAACCATTGATAAAGAGGAGAACCGATAAGATTCAAACCTGGTAAATAGAGAAGAAGACCGATCATAGAAACCGGCGGCAGCACAAGCAATAATCTGCGTATAGTAAAGAATCCTTTCTTGATCTCTCCCTCCTTTGTCAGCATATGAATCTCATCCATGGTATTCCGGCCTTCTAAGTAAGGGTACTTTCCACTTTGGTCGACCTCTTGAGCAGATACCCACTTAATTTGGTCCAACCAGTCAAACTTACTGAACACTCTCTTGATCTGGTAACAGAACGGACATTGAGCATCATAAAAAACCACATGTTTCATTCCAACATCTCCTTTGTTTCTTCAAAGTGATTGCTAATCCATAAGGTGGATTCTAACCCACCCACGAACGCTGTTAATCATCCATATTTCCTGGTATTTCTCCAGTTCTTCTTTCCTCAGAACCTTCTCCTTTAGTCTTCCCTCTTCTACTAACTGTTTTCTGTAAGTACCTGATAGCAGACCACAGGAAATAGGCGGCGTGAAAAATTCTCCATTAAATTTCACCACAAGATTGGCTATGGTAAACTCCGTTAATTCGCCCTGTTTGTTCCAAAGCAGCACCAATGCATTCTCCTTTTGATGCTTTTCATAAACCTTTCTGTGGGTTGTTTTATGGAACAAAAAAGGATCTTGCTCGTCAACTGGTTCATCGGCCAATTCAGCGTTTAAAACTGCCGGGGATTCACTTAATTGTTTGCACTCAATTTCAGGCTCGCCTTCTTGATCTACTAACATTCTTACCTTGTACACCCCTTCTTGATGGAAAGATGAGATTTTACTTAGTGATTGCAAAAGCAAGTCCTGATCGACTTTAAATCCAAAATAATCTCCTGAACTCTTCACACGTTTCAGGTGGTAAGGAAGTAAAAAAATCATTCCGTCTTCCATCTTCATCGTTTCCAACAATCGAAATTCAGGAGCGGATTCTGTCAGAAGCCTGGCCTTTGTATGGATCTCCTCATACTCTCCCTCAGAGGTAGACTCCCATGTCACTCCTCCGCCCGTTCCATAGGCGGCCGTTCCTTCATCCAACATTACCGTACGGATGGGAACGTTGAAAACTGCCTCCTTTTCAGGGGTCATATATCCTATGGCTCCGCAATATACTTCACGAGGACTCGGCTCTAATTTTTTTATATATTCCATCGTCCGAACCTTAGGGGCGCCTGTAATCGAACCGCATGGGAATAAAGCTTGAAAGACTTCCCACATGCTGAAGGAATCAGCGAGCTGTCCTTTTATCGTGGAGGTCATTTGATGCACGGTTGGATAAGTTTCCACCTCAAAGAGCTCAGGTACATGAACGGTACCGGGTAAAGCAATCCTCCCGAGATCATTTCGAAGTAAGTCCACAATCATCAAGTTTTCTGAGCGTTCCTTCTCTGAACAATGAAGGTCTGCTTTTAATTTCTCATCTTCCGCAGGGAATCTACCCCGCGCAGCTGTACCTTTCATCGGCTTTGTCATAATTGTTCCCTCATCAATGCGGAAAAATAACTCCGGTGAAGCGGACAATAGCTGGTGCCTCCCCGTATTAATATAAGCACAGTATGAAGATTTTTGTGCAGCAGCCAACTGTCTGTAAAAAGCATATTCATCTCCTGAGAAGTCAGCTTTCAGCCTTGTTGTATAGTTTACTTGATAAGTTTCCCCCAGCTTAATAGCCTGTTTAATCTGGCTTATACCATTTTTGTATTGGTTGTAATCGCCTTCCATATGCCAATCGGATACTTGAAACGATCCCAATTCGGCACTTGCTTCGCTGGAAACCGGTTCATTAAATATTCCAAACCAGACCAGCGGCCATTCTGGGCTTGAATGAACTTGAAAAGAAGGATCAAAGGCAGGCGCAGCTTCGTAGGAAACGAACCCAGCAGCATAAAAGCCTTGTTTTAATGCCTCATTAACTTCAAGAAACGCTTGCTCTACCTGTTCGATTGTTTCAGCGGAAATAATACGGTCTGGATCAGCAAATCTTTTGGGAGTTTTGTTTCCATAGCGGTCACTAAACTCAAATATTAAAGTCGCCCCTTTCATTGAAGCGCTCCCTCCAATTCCCTGCTATAGGTGGAAACAGCGGAATGATAAGCATTAAAGAGCATCTGAAACCCGTAATCTGTCATGATGGACTCTGGATGAAATTGAATGCCCTCTATAGATAGTGTGCGATGCCTCACGGCCATTACGACCCCGTCCTCCGATACAGCACTAACTTCAAGAGTATTTGGAAGCTCCTTCGCAGGGGTATGGAGGGAGTGATAACGAGTGACTTGAACATTCTCTGGAACGTCCCGAAAAACTGAATTCCCGTCGTGGTTGATTCTCGTGACTTTTCCGTGCATTGGCCGGGTCCCCTCTCTGACCGTACCCCCGAAAAAATCTACAATTAATTGATGGCCTAAACATATCCCAAGGATGGGGATCGTTTTATGAAAATACTCCAGGACATCCCGGCACACCCCTGTCTCTGCGGGAGACCCAGGGCCGGGGGATAAAACGATAAAGTCGGGATTAAGTTTCTTAATACACTCAATGGATGTCTGATCGTTTCTATATACTTTCACATCTTTATCGATTTGTTTAAAATATTGGGCAAGATTATAAGTAAATGAATCATAGTTATCTAAGATTAAAATCATAATAGCAGCACCTTCACTTGATGTAATGGTTTCTTTTATCATTATACAAGCTTTCTCATTTGATTCTATAATTTCTTAGAGGAAAAATCATCACCTTATATTAACGCTTTTACGTAAAAAAGAATCGAAAAAATTCCTCTCCTGTATTAGAATGAAAAGAAAGAATCGCGGCGTTAGGATGGTTTAGGATGAATAAAGCTTTATTACGCTCCAAAAGTATCTGGATAAAGATCCTTCTAATCGTACTGGGAATAACGATGCCTTTATGGTTGAGCGTGGAGGTCTCCGGGCTTTCCTCTCTAATGAGAAAGTTAAGAGAAGAACCAAATGGAAGCACATTAATGATGGCCGCTTTTGCTCTTGTTTTATTAAACACCATTCGTGCCTTTCCACACTATATAGGAGCCTTGCTTCTAGGAGATGAGGTAGGTGCCCATTACGAGAAGTCCTGGCTCAAGGTGCTTATCCCCTTGTCCATTATTCCGCTAAGTTACCTGATTATTAACGGGTATAACTCCATTAATTATCATTTCGGCGCCCCTGCCCTGCTCCTGTTATTGTCCATTACACTTCTGCACATGCTCGGTAAAGGAAGGCTTCGTCCTGTTTTTAAATCCTTTGTATTAGCACAATTACTCTTTGGGGTCCAATGGCTCGATACCGTATTATTTTTAAGCGCATTTGGATTCGGAGGCGGCACGATTTCAATGGAAGTGAAGACGATCGCTGAACAACTTGGCTTTGGTACAACACTATCGTTTTACAGTCTGGTTTTCAGTGCCGTATTTATCGTCAACGCTATCGTGCTGGCTGTTTATTTAACGGTCTCAGAACAAAAATGGAAAATGCGCCAGGACCTGGACATTGCCCGCCTGGAAATGGTGGAGTCACGCTCTGGGCGAGAAGCTCTGCATCTTGTACATGACCTGAAGACCCCACTCTCCTTGATGGAAGGGTTGAATTCATTAATTCAAATGAAAACAGAGGATCCTGAAATTCTCCGCTACACCAATAAAATCTCCTCATCCATCCAATCAACCAGCGACATGGTTTCTGAAATCTTGTACCATGAAAAGAAAAATTGGTGTACATTAAAGACATTCATTGAATATGTGCGTGCTAATAAACTTTCAGATTCGGCTACCATTTATGAGTTTGATCTGCAAGCAGATGAGGATATTCAGATTTATATTAATAAAATCAGGATGACTCGAGCACTTGTAAACTTAATTGATAACGCAAGTGACGCCGTAGAAGGTCTTAGTGACGCCACCGTAACTATCTGTTCGAAAGTGGGTGAAGGCGGTGTCTATATCGGTGTGAAAGATAATGGACATGGGATCAGCGAAGAAAATATAGAGAAAATATGGAATGCCGGATATAGTACCAAGTCCCACCCTGGAGTCGGCTTGACGTTTGTAAAAAATGTAGTCCAAGAACATGAAGCCGAGTTGTCCATAGAGAGTGAACATGGAATTGGCACTACATTCTGGATTCATATACCGAAGGAGAGAGTGAATGATGAAGATCCTGATCATTGATAATGACGAATCCCTGCGTTTCATGCTAACGGAATTCTGCAAACATGCGGAGTGGGAATCCGATACAGCAGTGAACGGCAGAGAGGGGATAGAGAAATTCCTAAAAGGGACATTCGATGTGGTGTTAGTTGACTACCATATGCCTGAAATGGATGGTTTACAGACCGTTCGCGAACTGCGCAAGCATAATCAGCAGATCCCGATCCTTGTCCTGACGGTAGATGAACGGCAGGAAGTGGCCGACCGCTTCCTGGAAGAAGGCGCAACTGATTTCGCATTAAAGCCCGTGAAGGCACCTGACTTAATATCACGGATCCGTCTTCATGCTCAAATCGCCAATATGAAGAGTGTTCAAGATGAAGAAGAGGACGTCTTCACAGTGAAGGGGATCAGTAAGGGAACATTACAAACGGTAGCCAGTTTCCTGAAGAAACATAAATCGCCGATTTCAGTAGATGGCATTTCTAAAGAAGTTGGGCTCGCTTACCCTACCGTTTACCGCTATCTTATGCATCTTTTAGAAGAAGGCAAAGTAAAACAAGTGGTCAGTCATCAGAAAATCGGACGCCCAAAGAAGCTTTATAAATGGTACACCCGTTAAACAATTTCTGAAGTCACCTGTGCGGCTCTAAGTGTAAATTCGGACTGTAAGGGTACTATCTTACAGTAATGAAATATATTTTGCTCTAATACACTACTATGACAAGCTATCCAAAGGAGTGACAACATGAGAACAGGAAATCCTGTATTAAAAAACGATACATTCAGAAGCCGCAGCCAAGGGGAAACTATGACACTTGGTGGCACAGTAGCTAAAATTGCACTCTTATTCATTTTTCTTTTAGGGACTTCCCTATACACCTGGTACCAGTATTCTTTAGGAGTAGATGTTACGGTTATGATGCTGATCGGGGCAATCGGCGGCTTGATTTTTGCTTTGATCACAGCATTTATACCTAAAGCAGCCCCTATAACTGCTCCAATTTATGCTGCACTCGAAGGCTTCTTTATCGGAGGAATTTCAGCCTTTTTTGAAAGCAGCTATCCCGGCATCGTTATTCAAGCAGCATCCTTAACTCTTGCCGTTATGGGTGTGCTGCTGTTCCTATATGCGACTCGAGTCATTAAAGTGACTAAAAACTTCAGACTGATGGTGGTGTCCGCTACTCTCGGCATTTTTGTCGTTTATCTCATCAACTTTGTCATGAATATTTTCTTCGGGATGGAAGTCCCTTATCTTCACTCCAGCGGTCCGATCGGCATTGGCATTAGTTTATTTATTGTCGCAATCGCTGCGCTGAACCTTGTTTTAGACTTTGATTTTATCGAAGAAGGCGTCAACCGCGGTGCTCCCAAACATATGGAATGGTACGGCGCTTTTGGACTGATCGTCACACTTGTATGGCTGTATATTGAAATTCTCCGTCTGCTTCAAAAACTTAGGCGATAATATAAAAGGAGCCTTTCCAAATCCGGGAGGGCTCCTTTTACTCTTCTACTTAACTCCATGCTGTTGCAAAAATTCCATAATTCCCGGGACTAATTCCTCCGCTAGTGATAAATCAGGATCTCCGTACGTCTTCAGATTCCCCTCTCGATCCGCGGGTGCTTTTTTCAGCACATGATTCATATCCTCAATGAGCAGTAATTCCGCCTCAGGATTGGCATTTGCTAGAATTTGTGCTTCCTTTTCGGGAACTTGAAGGTCATTCGTTCCATTAACAATCAGCGTTGGAATGTCCATTTCCTTCATCTGTTCAGCGGGATCATAGGCCATCCACGATTGTAAGAAAGGCTGTATGGAGGGCTTAAACACACTCATTAGAGGATCGCTCACTTCCTGAACGTTTTCCCCTCCTCTTAACTTATCAAGGATCTTGAGGCTTTCCTGATATAAATCATCTGGCAAACTTTCAGCCAGCTGGTTTTCTAACAATTGATCAAACGTTCGTCCAGCTCCTGCTATGGATACAAAAGCATCTGTACTTTCTGGTTCAGCAGCAATCATGCCAACCAGAGACCCTTGACTATGCCCAATTACGATTACTTCGGAGAAGCGCTTATCTTGATTAAGTTTATCAATCCATTGCTTAGCATCATCTACAAATTGATCGAAGCGTATGTCTCCTTCCTTCGTAACTGCTTGAGCATTTTTACCTGCCCCTCTTTTGTCATACCGAACACTTGCCACTCCCCTATCCGCAAGTTCTTCCGCAAGAAGTTTCAAGCTATTGTTTTTTCCTTGAATGCCGGGGCTGTTGCCATTACGATCTGTTGGTCCTGAGCCAGGGATAATCAAGGCAACCGGTTGTCTCGAATCTTTTTCGGGTAAAAGCAAAGATCCATATAAGGTACCGGTAATTGTTTCAATGGTCATAAAGTTTTCCTTACTTGCATTGGAGGAAGAAGATTTTTGTTTCTCTAATTCAAAGTTAAAATTCTTCCCGGACTGTGTAAATGTACCGCTTATTGAATCCTTTTCTACCGCTCCAATAAAACGGAGAGACTGACCTGAAATAGACATTTGAAAAGCCAGTTCCTTCCCATTCAAACTCACTTGACTCAAAGGGTAGTCTTCTATATTTTGAGCAGGTATAGATATACTACCTTCCAGAGATTCCTCATTACGAAACTTAACGGTGATATTTAAGGGCTGATCGGGGACTTGAATAGAACCGCTCCATTCCCCCTCTATATTATCTCCTCCCACTTTATCACTTCCTTTAGATGTCTGATTTCCTTCACTACAGCCAGCTGTTATTAAAAAGACCAACATGATGATCGGCAGCCAAACACGCATAATGAACCTCCCTTTTTCCTCAAAGATACGCACTTAAGACAGAATAATATTCCATAATAAATATTATAAGAATTTTAATAATTAACCTATTTATAACATATGTGTGCGTTAAAATCTGTAATTTCTAGGTTCTGTAAAAGATTATAGTTAATTTTCCATCCCAAAATGGTCTTCAACTATCGGGCCGGATTGTGTAAGACTCGAATTCGAGATATCTTGGGTCCGTTACGAAATGAGGAGCGGGCTGGTGGGGAAATAACTCACTTTCCTGTGGGGGAACCGGCAAGCTTCCTCGGGTTGCGCCCTGTGGGATCTCGCCTACTCCCTTCTCCCACAGGAGTCTCACCATTTCCCCACCAACTCAACATGTTTAAGAAAAACGGACCCTTCTAGAAGAGAGAAGAATCTCCTTCTTAACTGGTCTTAAATACTTCTATGACAGGATATTCCACATCTTTACAGCATGAAATAGCCTCGGATTCACTTGCTTTTTTGCTCATCTAGAAGATATCTTAAGTGGTTTCGAGTTTCTGATTCGGCCAGGTCTGGAGGGGGACGACGAAGACTCCTGCGGGATGAACGTGGTCGGTGAGATCCCGCAGGGCTGTTAAGCCCGAGGAAGCTCACCACATGCCCGCGGAAAGCGAAGTCGTCCCCCGAATGACCTTCCTCATAACCAATTTCTCGAAATCAGTCTTACAATATCGGGGGCTTAACTATAATATATTTGAAGATTTCACAGAGCTAATTTATAAAAAAGCATGGTCTTTTGCGAGACCATGCTTTTTTGTATCCTTCTGATTTACGATTCTTTTAATTGGCTGGACTTCTTACTATTCATAAAGAAGGTTGTAACGAGCATGAGAAGCAAGAATATAAGCACAATGCTGAATCCTCCTGCCTGACCAAACATTTCTGAAGCCAAACCTACAATATAACCTGCAATACCGCCGCCGATACCGGAAGCAATATAGATTAAACCGAGCGCAGAACCGCCCGTTTTAGAAAGCTGCGTACCAAAGGCTGTCGCGGTAGGGAATAGCGTTGAGAAGAACAATCCCGCACCGGAGAAAAGATAAGGGAAATCATTAGCAAACAAGAAACTGATTCCTACCATAAGCAGGGAACCTGCTGAGAACGTAATCAATATAATGCGTTCATTGATCCAGTTGGTTAGGTAAGCAATAGCAAGTCTGCCTGCCATAAAGAATACAGAGAACAGCGATAGAATGGTAGCTACCATGTCTTCTTTGGCTGCTGTAGAAATACCGCCTAAATCAAGAGATTTAAGGTAACTCGGAAAGAAGTTCATAAAGGAGACTTCCGCTGAAACTTCAAAGATTAAGAAAAACATAAGAAATACGAATTGAGCATCTTTTAACATAGGAATGAAGGCTTTCAAATCAATCTTCTCAGCTTTTCCAGACGGGAAATGAACGGAAGTAATGTAGATAATAACAGCTACAAGGCTTGCCGCAATCCCTATATAGAAATAACGCCAGGAAGCAAACTGGAAAAGATAGTTCAAGAACTGAGGAAAGACGACCATTCCTAATCCATATACACCCATTGCTAAATTAAACATCTTGTTTTGCCGATCTGGATAAGCAGCCGGTACGATTGCGTTAGACGCAACCCCCAGAGAGCCCAGCCCAAATCCGACAATCATATAAAACCCTAAAAAGAACGTAATATTAGGAGCAAGACCAGTACCGAGAAATCCAAGTCCCATAATAATCGAGCCGATGATTGTCATAATGCGAAGTCCTTTTTTATCGGTATAATAACCGATCAGCACACTAGCTAGCGTAAAACCTAATTGAAATATAAAAACGACAAGACCGAATTGGCTCATATCAAGCCCTAAATCCTGTTCTACTTGATCAAGCACAATTCCTTTTGTATTTGTCACTCCACCCGATATAAACTGGGTGAACATGAGAATGATAAGAGCATGAATACTCTTTCCTCGGGACATGTGAGTTACCTCCTGATGGTTAAAATATACATTCAAACTGTTTGATTGCTTGGAGGGTTTTCCCACGGCTTCTTTACTTAAAACCATAAAAATAAATGTAAACGATTTACTATATCAAAAAAATTATAAGCCTTTTATTTTCATACCATTGAACTAGATTAGTTATGATAAAATGACAATCAGGTAGTGTTTCTATATAGGAGGTCGGCTGCCCCCTTATCGAAAAGGAAAGGGGGTGATGCCTTTTTTGAGTATCTATGAGGTGTTCATGGTTCTATTTTCTTTTGGAACTTTCCTTATTGCTCTGCTTGCGTTGGTCATAAAAATGACCAACAAAAAATAGACCTCCTGTCTGGTAACGGGAGAGGTCTATTCCTCAGTGAGTAGCCGATCCCTTCGGAACAGCTGCCTGTCAGGCCGCAGTGGACGCTGCGGCCTTTCGAATGTTCAATTCTGACTTTATTGTACCACAAGTATATTCAGCCATGCATCATCCTATAACGGGTGGCTGCTTGTTTATGTAATCATCTAAGAATCTTCTGTGTTTCTCAAATATATGATCCGGTAATTGATCCAATGAGAAAAAGCGGGCATCTAATGTCTCTCCATCCTGAAAATTGAAGGCCCCGGAGAACTCCCGGCAAGTAAATAAAATCTGGACAAGGGCTACCTGGTCACCATTTGGAAAAGTTTTATGCAGTTGTGTCCCTGAATACACCCCAAACAGTTCCATTTCCCCTAGCTCAAGTCCTGTCTCCTCTTTGGTTTCACGTCTAGCCGCTTCTTCCACTTTTTCATCCATCTCCATAAAGCCTCCAGGCAGCCCCCAGGTCTTCGTATCAGCTCTGAGTTGTAATAACACCCGGTTCTGTTCATCAATAACAAACGCGCCGCATACTGCCATAATGACGCGATCCTTTCCTACTTTAGAGCGGATATACGTTATATAATCCATACCATGATGTACTCCCTTATTCTTATTTGGATGTGCCTCGTGCAGGTCGCCTCCCCCCTAATTGAACCACCTTTTCTGATCCAACTTCAAACATTATTGAGATTTTATTTAAAGAGCATTCCCTTCCGCCTATGTTAAAATAGATCAAATGGTAATATCTGTTTGACCTGAGGTGGAATAATTTGGATGAAAACCACCTGCCCTGCTGCTTCTCACTTATAAGTGCTTGCTGGTTCTTTCCACAGCATTTTCAATCAACTCGACACTTTTGAAAAGCAGAATCTTCAATGGCTAAAGGACTATTTATAAAAAGCAAAACACAGTTCAAACTCCCCTTCTGAAAGCGAGGATTTACTTTGAAACGAACCATTACAGCTCTTGGTCTAACACTCCTACTCGTGTCAGCCGTGATTCTTTTAATTAATCTCAGAGGCAACTCTTCTCAAAACGAGCAAAGAGAAGCTTACCTTCACTCTCCTATGCCTCCAAAAGCGGACGAAGAGAAAAATACACTTTCGCCTCTTTTACAATGGTCCCTGGAGCAAAAAGTCACTCAGACCCTTTACATTGGCGTTCAGGCCCTTACTTTAAGCAATCAGGAAAAAGAGATGATCAGCCAGGAGCAGGTCGGAGGTGTGATATTACTCGGACGAAATGTGGAAAGTGCCCAGCAGCTCCAGGACTTAGTGGATTCAATTCGTCAGGCAAATGCGGAAAATCCAACCCCTCTGTTTCTTGGGATTGATGAAGAAGGTGGACGAGTTAGCCGGATTCCGGATAGTGCTATTACGAATCTTCCCGCTAGTGAGAAAATAGGCGACCTCACCGATCCGCAGCTTGCCAAGAAAACAGGTCATCTATTAGCTGAAAAAGTAAAAAAATTTGGCTTCAATATGAACTTTGCGCCTGTTCTTGATATTGTAAACAATCCAGATAACCAAGTGATTGGTGATCGTTCTTTCGGAGAAACAGCAGAACGTGTTAAACATATGGGGATCCCCGCGATGCAGGCCATACAATCCGAACGCGTCATTCCAGTGGTGAAACACTTCCCTGGTCACGGCAATACATCTGTCGACTCCCATCGTGACCTTCCCATCGTTGACCAATCGATGAATGAGCTGCAGAATTTCGAGTGGGTGCCTTTTCAAAAAGCTATCCAAAAGGGTGCAGATGCTGTCATGACTGCTCATATTTTATTTCCTGAGCTGGATCCAGATTATCCAGCCACCCTGTCTAGAACGATTATTACAGACGTTCTCCGCGAACAACTTGGTTTCAACGGGCTTGTCATTACGGACGATATGGCTATGGGGGCGATCTCTAATAATTATGGAACGAGTGAAGCCGCGGTGCTCTCAATCCAAGCGGGAGCCGACATGGTCTTATTGACAGATACCAGTCAATTTCAACAAGTAAAGGATTCACTTCTCAAAGCTGTTAGTGACGGACAACTTTCAGAAACGCAGCTAAATACCAGTGTCACACGAATTCTTCAGAAAAAGGAAGCTTATAACTTAAGTGAATCGTATGATGATACCCTAGAAAACTCTCAGATAAATAAACAAATTCAAGAGGTATGGAACCAGATCGAATAAGCGTGCTTCCCGTTAATCGGGCAGCACGCTTTTCCTCTGTTTTTGTGGTGAAAATCTCTGCTGATTTTCTTTTGACTGGAACGGCAGAGAAGAGCAGCCTCACATTCAACATTGCTTTTATTTTTAAATTTCTTTATATCGATGCCACCAGGGCTTAGCTTTTTCAAGCTGTGCGGCCAATTTAAAAAGCGTAGCTTCATCCCCGAACTTCGCCATGAAATGAGAGCCAATCGGCACGTTCTGATCATTCCAGTACAGAGGAACACTCATAGCCGGCTGGCCGGTCACATTAGCGATAGGAGACAGGTGAGCATATTGAGCGGAAACAGCCAGAATTTCATCAATCGTCTTTTCTTCGCCGTTATAGCACCCAAGCGGCAATGCCGACTTAGAAGTAACTGGATGAAGCAACACGTCATAATCCTCCAAAAACAGATGTACCTTCTCACTTTCAGAAGCTAAGAACATCCGAGCCTGTTCGTATTCCATAGCTGTAAAGCCGGAAGCTTTATCGATCAAAGTAGAAAGCATTTTCTCCAGATTCTGTGCAGATGGATCCTTTCCATTCATTCGGGCGGCATCCTGAACAGCCAGCGCTCCTCCAAGTACCCACACCGTTACGTAAGCATCCATAAAACGGTGCAAATCAAAGTCAGGATAAGCGACTTCTACGTGGTGTCCTAAGGATTCCAGCAAATGAGCCGTTTCGTTCACTGCTTGCTGAACGTCAGGTGCAATGTCCATCAATTCCCCGAAATCAGCTAGATAGCCAACCTTAAGCGTACCTACTTCTTCTTTAAGCACCTCTGTGTAAGGTTTATGATAAGCAGGAGTAGCAAAGAGATCGCCTATCTGCGGACCTTCCAAAACGTCCAGAAGCGCCGCACTGTCCCGCACAGAACGGGTTAGAGCGTGACTAACCGCGAAACTATTCAAACGCATGGAAAATGGCGTCCTTCCTCTCGTTGGTTTGAGTCCGAAAACCCCGCAGTTCGAGGCCGGAATTCTAATGGATCCACCTCCGTCACTGCCATGAGCGAAAGGGATCATGCCCGATGCTACAGCCGCTGCCGCTCCTCCACTCGATCCTCCGGGAGAATAATCGGGGTTCCACGGGTTTTTTGCAAAACCAAGATGTACAGATTCCGTAGCAGGAGTAAAACCGAATTCAGGTGTATTGGTTTTTCCTAAAATCGTTAATCCAGCCCGCTTATAACGTTTAACAATCTCATCATCTGCTGGGGCTGTAAATCCATCCATGATCTTAGAACCGTAAGACAATGGATATCCTTCCATCGCATTTAAATCTTTAATAAGAAACGGCAGTCCTTTAAAATCACCATTTCTATTTATATTTGCTGCTTCCTCAAAAGTCTTATGTACAACCGCATTCAACTCAGGATTCTTTCGCTCAATCATTGACTTATAGTGAGCCACTACTTCTTCAGGCTTCACCTTGTTTTCCGTAATTAAACGCCGCTGACCTATTCCATCTAAGTTATGAAGCTCATGTATTTCCATTTGATCAGCCTCCCTTTCTTTTCCTTTTATTTTCTATGAAACACGCTAAAAAATAAACTATTTACTACCTAACCCTCCCTCCTTTGACAGAAAACCAGCGTTTTAAAATTCAACAGGAAAATTAAAAGCTAGCGTTTATTTTCATTCAGCCGGGGAAAATTATAGCAAAGAAAAGGAGAGGATACGTGAATGAAAAGCCGTTTTCCCCTTAGAAGTCAAAAGTTTGTCTGGCCTGTTGGATTCGCCTCTTTCCTGATCGTTTTGTTCCTTTTAAATTTACTTACTTCTCATACTGCTGTAAATTTGACACGCAGCTTCGTTGCTTTTGGTGCCGCTCCTTTGTTTATTCTCTATGCGAACCAAAACCATCTCTGGTTTCGTAAATCCTTTCGCTGGCTGGTCTCAAGCAGCCATCACCTGCTTTTCAGCACTTTCATTTTCTTTTTTGGAGCAGTAGTCAGCTTTGAAGTTTTATCGATGATCCCGGGTGGATACGACTTTTTACTGCATCTTTTTCTATTAGCTGTTTCTTCCATTGTTTACTGGGCGCCACTGCTGCTTTCCTGCTCCTTTCATAAACCTATACCATTCATATCTCGCTTTGGCTATTTCACTCTCACCACTCTTTTATTTTTTATTTACCACGAAGTCGCTTTTTACTATTACGGTTCGCGTCCTTCAGCAGGCTTTATGAATACAGGCCTCGCCGCCATGCTTATCACCCTGTTTTATATCATTACTCAATGGTCTAAGGTGGAAAGTCATACCGACAGACCTACTGTAAAAGGGTATGTCCATTCTCTGTCAGAAGAAAAAAAGTCATAAAAAAACAGCCAGCTAAGCTGACTGTTTTTATTTAAAATAAATTGGGACTAATTAACTCTGGGAGGTAAAATGCCACCCCCGGAATAAAAGCAATTACTAGAAGCACTACCAGGACAACTGTGATGTAAGGAACGACAGCCACAAATGATCGTTCGACCGGCAGTTTCCCGATCTTCGCTGCTAATAATAAACAGAGTCCATACGGTGGTGTAACAAGCCCTACCGCTAAGGTCATGATCGTTATGATCCCTAATAATATAGGACTCACATCAAAGCTGATCGCTACCGGCAGAATGACAGGAATAAATAAAATCATTGACGGAATAGCATCCATAAATGTTCCTACAAATAAGAAAAAGCCAATGATGATTAACAAGAACAGCCATTTGCTGCCGATATTATTCGTGAAAAACTGCTCCGCCCACATCGACAATTGGTAGTAACTCATTAGTTCACCAAGTGCATTAGCTGCTGCTAAAGCAAATAAAGAAAGAGAACTTAACGTAAGAGTATCCACTAAGATCTTAGGGAAATCTTTAAGTTTTAATGTTTTATAATAAAACATACCTACAAGGACTGTGTATAAAGAAGCGAATGCTGCTGCTTCTGTAGCTGTAAAGATCCCAGTAACAATACCTCCAATTAAAATAACAGGGGTCATTAATGCAGGTATCGTATCTAGAAATTGCTTAACAAAATTTTTCATAGAAGCCTTTTGATAGGTAGGATAATTTCTTTTCAGTGCTAATACATAAACAATAATCATCATACCTAATCCGACCAATATCCCAGGAATAATCCCTACCATAAATAGAGCACCAACGGATACATTAGTAAGACCTGCATAAATAATCATAGGGATACTAGGGGGAATAATAACCCCGATTGTAGATGATGCAGCAGTTATTCCTACAGCATTCTCCGTATCATACCCCTGCTTCTTCATATTAGGAATAAGGATTTTACCCACTCCGGCTGTATCTGCCTGCGAAGCGCCTGACACCCCAGCAAATATCATTGATACCAGGATGTTAGCATGGGCGAGTCCGCCGCGTATATGACCTACGATAGAGAGAGAGAAATCAATTAGCTTTTGAGAGATCTGACCACTGTTCATTAGATTAGCCGCAAGGATAAATAATGGAACAGCTATTAGTACAAAGGAGTCTAAACCATTTAACATCTTAACTGGAACGGTGACCTCAGGAATATAAGGAACATTGAAAATCCCGATCATCGCCACAATCCCTATTACGAAAGCAATCGGTATTCCAATCAGCATTAATAGGATGAATAATACTACTAGAATGGAACCAATCATTGGGCCGCCTCCTTCTGACTGAAGTTTTTAAGCGTTCTTACAATGTGGGCGAATGTATAAATCACCATGGTCCCCCCCATGATCGGAACAGAAATCCAAACATATCCCATCTTTAATTGCGGGAGCGAAACCCAATTGTAGTTCCAGAAGTTTAGTACTGCCTGCCAGCCATAATACGTAATAGCCAGCGTGAACACTAAGAGAATTAAATCATTTATCAAATATAAAGTACTTCTGCCCTTCCCTTTAAACTTCTTTAAAAGCATATCAAAATTGAAATGCTCTCTGCGGTTGAGCATGACAGAGGCCCCCATAAAAACGGCCCAGATAAAAGAATACGTAGCCACTTCTTCTGTCCATACTGCCGACACTCCCATAAACCTTGTGACAACCTGGATCACAATCGTGATAAAGAAAGCGACAAGAAATAAAACGCCAATAACCAATTGAATTCGTTCTAATAATTTTATAAGCATGCTCTCACTTACCCTCCTTAAAGAAGACTAAAGGGAAGGGCACAATTTTAACTGTGCCCAGCCTTCTTCTACTTCATTTCTCTTATTTTCTTAAGCATATCTTGAGTGCCTACTCTTTCTGCTGTTTCATCTTGAATGGTTTCTGCCTTTTTAATGAATGGTTCACGATCGATCTGGTTAACTTCTGCACCATCATCTATGGCTTGCTGCTTATGCTCTTCTTCTTGAGCATATAAAGCTTCGCGTTCTTTCTTCACAGCCGCTTCGGCCGCTTCCATAACTGTTTGCTTTTGTTCGTCGCTATATGAATCAAATTTTTTCCCATTGATTAACAAGAAACGTGTGGTGTAATCATGAGCTGTTTCAGTAATATATTTTCCGTTTTCCGTTTTGTGGTGATTCTGCTGGACAAAGTAAGGATAAGCATTTTCGGCAGCATCTACTACACCTTGCTGAAGGGCCTGGTAAAGCTCACCCCATGCTACTGCCGTTGGAACTGCCCCTGTGCTTTCCCAATATTTAGCAACGGCACCGGAAGTTTGAGTACGGTATTTCATTCCACTAATGTCTTCCATGGAATTCAAAGGCTTCTTACCATAGTAATGGCGAACTCCAGCTGTCCAGTAGCCAAGAAGCTTAAAGTCGTTATTAGATTTTTCATTAATGATATCTGCCATTTGATCGCCAATTTCTCCATCTACTACTTTTTCCCAATGCTCATAGCTATCAAAAATATAAGGAGTAGCAAACATATCAATTTCTTGGATCCCCGTCTTAGACATGAATCCTGGAGATACTAACACAACATCCGCCCCACCTAGTTTAAGCTTTTCTACTAACTCAGACTCGCTAGTTCCTAATGTTCCAGCGTGTACCTCTACCTCTACGTTTTCATTTTCTTCTGCAACTTTCTTGAACTCTTTCATTCCAATTTGATAAGGGTTTTCCGGTGAAGTCTGGTTATGCGCTGCAATAATCTTCAAACTTTCGCCTTCACCCTCGCCTGATGATCCTCCTGTTTCGTTTCCACTTCCGCCACAACCTGTTAGCGCAAAAACCATACCGGCGATGAAAAGAACAATGATAGAAAATGATTTTTTCTGCATAAATAAACCTCCTATTATTTGAATACGCTTTCAATTTTTATCAACTTTCCATTACAGAAACTTGGTTCATATACTCTTTCGCTAATTCTTCCAATCTCTCATAGTCTTTTTCACTATTGAGAGTACTTGCGGAAACTAATTGACTTCCTATCCCGACAACTTCTGCTCCACTTTCTACGAACTCCTTCATGTTACTTAAATGAATGCCTCCTGTAGCCATAATTGAAACTTGAGGAAGAGGTCCTTTTAAACTTTTTATAAATCCTGAACCAACTGTGCTCGCTGGAAAAACCTTCACCATATCCGCACCATGTTCATAAGCGGTCAAAATTTCGGTAGGGGTGAACGCCCCTGATATACAAAGTTTTCCATACCTCTTAGCTGCGCGTATCATTTCAATGTTAAATGTTGGAGCAACGATAAAATCTGCACCAGCAGCTATCATTTGGATAGCCGTCTCTCCATCAAGTACGGTGCCTGCCCCTACCAGAAAGTCTTCCTTACACTCTTGCTTTACCTGTGCGATCATTGCGGCACAGCCTGGTGTTTCTGCTGTGATTTCAATAGCTTTAATCCCGCCATTTTGCAAAGATTTGGCTATGCTTGCGATCTGGTCTTGTTGGGCCTTTCTTATAACTGGGACAACTTTCGCATTTTTCAACTGCTGTAAATGTGCCATGTCCGCCTCCTCTTTCACTCTAAATTGGCATGCCGTTTCGTCATTTCTTCATATGAACTCATCGGACGCTGGTTTAAGCTGTAAATGATAATAGCATCTAAAAGTAAGTGGAGAGATTGATCAAATTGATTTCCGAGCGGCTGGATCGTTTCTGGTTCACTCGGCAATCGCTTCTTAGTAGCTGCCGGTACAATCAATTTCTTATCACTGATCTCGGCAAGCTTAGAATCTGGGTTAGTCGTGATGGCTATAATCTCTGCCCCTGCCTGTTGAGCACTTAAAGCCTGTTGATAGATAGAAGCCGTCGAACCAGATCCGGAAATGGCGATTAGCAGATCACCATCTTTAATACTTGGGGTTATGGTTTCTCCTGTGACATACACGGGATAGTCTCCATGCATTAACCTCATGGCGAAAGCCTTTCCCATCAGCCCTGAACGTCCTTCCCCAGTTACAAAGATTCTGGCTGCCTGGTTGATAGATAACGAAACCTCTGTAGCCTGATTTTCATCAATACGTGATAAAACTTGGGTAACTTCATTACTGACCGTCTGAATCGTTTGCTTCATATTTATCAATTTCTCCTTTCAGAAGAGATGCCGTTTCTTTAGGGTCAGGCTGCTTGGTTATCCCACTCCCTATGATTAAAGTGTCCGGTTCATGGGCGAGGATCGTTGGCAGAGAGGGTAAGTTAATTCCACCCGCAACCGCTACTTCAAGAGATGGAAGATCCTTTACTAATGAAAATAAGTCATCACTCATCTCTCCTGATTGCTGCATATCCTTACCAAAATGCAGGCTGACTAAACCCACTCCCATAGCTGCCAACTGCTTCAATCTCTCTTGATCTGTTATCCCTAACAGATCTACCATAATTCTTTTGTTTCGGTCTTCAGCAACTTGGAGCATATCTTGAATGGTCTGATCTGCAGCAAAAGCCATAACTGTGGTAATATCTGCCCCAGCATCAAATGCCTGAGCTGCCTCATGCTTTCCTGCATCACACGTTTTCATGTCTGCCACAATCACTTTCTCAGGATACTCTTTTCGAATGCGCCGAAGAATACTCATTCCGTATTCTTTTATGACGCCTGTACCTACTTCAATCCAGTCTGTAGACTCATAGGTTTCCTGAATCAAATGCATACATTCTTCCTCGGTTAAACGATCTAACGCAATCTGAAGATTCATTTAATCACCTCACCGTTCTACAAATTCTCTTTCGCCTAATTGAATTAACACTTCTTCCAGTTCCGGCAGTCCTTCATTATCGCCATAAACACTAACAACCATGGCGCCAATTGTATTAGCAAATCTTAATGTCCTCTCAAGACCCCATCCTTTAAGAATCCCGAATATAAAGCCGGCGTCAAATCCATCTCCAGCTCCCACGGTATCGACCACTTTCACCGGTTTGCTAGGCGGAAGACTCAATGTTTCGTTACCACAGTAACCAATAGCGCCTTCTTCCCCTTTTTTAATAGCAATGGTGGAGATTCCGTATTGCTTGCAGGCATCGATGATTTCATCAGGCTGACTAACTCCGAGGAGCAGGTCAGCTTCGTCCACCCCCGTCAGCATAATATCTACGTAAGGGAGTAATTGTTTTAGGTTTTTCTGTGCTTCTTCTTTACTCCATAGTTTCAATCGAATATTTGGATCGAAGGAGATAAGAGCTCCATGATCCTTAGCGATGGTTATGGCCCGCTTAAGTAAAGGAATGTTCTTTTGGGGATCAATGGCTGCAAATACTCCTGTAATGTGAAGTAATCTAGTATTTCTAAGGGAATTTATATCTAAGGTTTTCTCCGTCAGTTCTGTTGTAGGAGAGGGATAGCGGTAGTAGAAGGTCTTTCCATCGCCTCCTTCACGGATCTCTTTAAAGTTAAGAGAAGTTTGGTAATGATCCAGCAGTTTCACAGCAGAAGTATCCACGCCTTCCCCTCTGGCAAAGTTCCTAATATACTTTCCAAACTCATCATTTCCTAGGCGGCTGACCCATCCCGTCTGCAGTCCCAGACGAGCACATCCGATAGCAACATTAAATTCTGCTCCTCCTGCTTTCCTTTGAAAAGTGGAGGCAAACCGCATTGGTCCCGTCTGGGAAGGGTCAAGCGTGATCATTGCATCGCCTATAGTTAAGACATCATTCATATTGTTGATCCTCCTCAAGTGGCTAGTTAAACCGATTCCCTGATCATTAAAGTTGGCTTAAAGCGGTAATCAGGCCGATCGTCTCGAATCTTGTTTTGCTTAATTTTATTTAATAATAGATCCGCGGACATCTTTCCCATTTTGAATGTAGGCTGAGCTACTGTTGTAATCGTGGGGGTATAAAAGCTTGCAAAAGATACATCATCAATCCCGATAATAGCTAGATCTTCCGGTATTCGAAGATCTTTTTGCTTCACATATTTTAAAATCTCCATTAAAACCAGGTCGTTACCTGCCAGTATCGCATCCGGAGGTTGATTCTGCCCCAGCATTTGGCCTAAAGCTGTTTGTACCTCCTGCGGGGCTACACTGCTGATGTAATTCTCATTTTCTGCTATTCCATGCTTTTTCAAAGCGTTTTGATAGCCTTTCAACCTTTCCAAACGCGGTGTGATGCTATCGATGATAGAAGTAGTAATGAGTGCGATTCTGCGGTGGTTTTTTTCTACAAAATGATCTACCGCAAGTTCGGAAGCCACTTCATTTTCCAGCATGATCGAGGAAACTGGGATATCCGGAACAGAACGATCCAGAAATACTACAGGGTATTTTTCATCGAGCATGCGCTGGTACAACTCTCTGTTATTTCCTGTAGGAAAAATAATAAGTCCATCTACCTGCTTCGCTCTTAGCATTTCAATGTACCGCTTCTCCTTTACTGGATCATCATCTGCGTTACATACAATGGTATGAAACCCTTCCTCGTTGCACACATCTTCAATGGCTCTGCTCACCTCTGTTGAAAAGGTGTGTAATATGTTCGCCACGATAACTCCGATGGTTTTTGTCGACTTTTGCTTCAGACTTCTAGCCACTATGTTCGGTTGATAGCCAAGTTCTTCTATTGCTTTTTTGATTCTATCTTTAGTTTTTTCACCCATATAGTCATATCGTTCGTTTAAATACTGAGACACAGTACTCTTTGAGACTGCTGCTTGATTAGCTACATCGGCTATGGTTATTTTTTTCATTTGGCTAGTCTCCATATCTATTTTTTATTACTATTTATTTTATTACTAAACCGATTTACTAAATCGATTTAGTGAAAGTATATAACACATGTAAGCGCTTTACAACCTATTTTCAGAATTCTTTCGTTTAATTTCAATCTTAGGAGGTTTCAAATTACTTATATATTAGGCTTCCAACAGATTTTCATTTACCAGTAAAAAATTTTTATTTTTTATATTCCAGTAAAAAAAGCTGCCCAAAAGGGGCAGCTTTCATTCTATATATTTAGCGGGGCTTCATAAATAATTGCGTCCAGTACGTACCATATCTCCCAGCATCTTCTATATAACCTACACCAATGTGTGTAAACTGATCATTTAAAATATTGGCCCGGTGTCCTTCACTATTCATCCAGCCTTCCACGACTTCTTCAGGTGTGCGTTGTCCAGCCGCAATATTTTCACCGGCTGCCCAATAAGTAAAATCAAATTCGTCCATCATTTCAAATGGCGACCCGTAGGTAGGAGAAGTATGACTAAAATAATTTTTTTCGGCCATATCCTGGGATTTCACAACCGCAAGTCCGCTTAGACGATTGAACATTTCCAGAGGTTCCAAGCCCTCTGCTGCCCGTTCTTCATTCACCAAATCTACGACTTCTTTTTCGTACTCAGATGGTTCGTAATCTTTAAGAGAAGAAGAGGAAAGGTCTGTTTGTTGCTTTTTACCTTCTTCTTCCGGAGTACGTTCTTTAGGCGAGGTATTCTGGCTATTTTCCGGGACCGCAGGCGTTTGGCGAGTTTCTATTTCAGGCTCCGGTTCAGGTTCCGGCATTTCACCGTTTCCAAAATACTTTTTCAACTCTTCTATTAATGGACTGGAAGCATCCCAGCCGCTGAACCAATTTCCCACTTGCTGTGCTTTCTCCGTTACCGAACCGATGTGGTCGTCTTTATTTTCCCATATTTCCTGAGCGTAGGACGGGGCTGCTATTGAGCCTATAGTGACAGCTGCTATTATTACTAACAGGAGTTTTTTAATCATATACTCCGCTCCTTATCATCAAGTTGCCTAAAGTCTGGAGGTTATTGATAAGTCTATTATCTCATCGAAGGTAAATCACCACAAGCAAAGGGGACGAGCCAATCGTTTCCAAAACTTATTTTCAAATTTATTTAAACTAAGCTTTAACACATCTATACTAAAGAATACCCCATAAACCAATTAATCAAGCATTTTTTAAAGAACCTTTATAAATCACTTTCTCCTGCAACGACAAATCAAGATCGCGAGCATGCTTCATCAAGCGTTTTTGCTCTACTGGATTGACAAGGGATATGACTGTGCCGTCGGATGCACCTAACCGGGCTGTACGGCCGGCTCTATGAATATAAGCCGTGGCATCTTTAGGAACATCTAAATTCACAATGTGGTTAATATCTTTAATATCAAGACCTCTTGCCGCCACATCAGTTGCTAAAAGAAGTGAATAGTCCCCTTTCCGAAATTCTCTAATCGCTTTAGCACGCTGTTCTTTCTTTGCGTCACTATGCAAAAGACCGAGGTCTAAGTTTTTATAGGTTAATTTTTCGGCAAAGACATTCAGTTTTGCAATATCCTGAAGAAAAGCAAGCCCTTTAAAACCCTCCATCCTGGCAAGCTTACGAAGGACTTCAATCTTATCCCGATCTTCACACACCATATACGTATGCTCGACATCCGGCTTTTGTATTTCTGTTTCTACACGCACGACTTCTGTTTCTTCATCCATGAACTCTTGCGCTACATCAATTACCTCTTCAGGCATCGTTGCTGAGAACAAAAGGATTTGACGATCTTTGAGCATGCTTTCCAGAATATCATTGACCGTTCGTATATGTTCTGGGACAAGCAGCTGATCTGCTTCATCCATGACCACTGTTTTGATTTCATGAGCTTTTACTTTCTTCTTTTTCATTAATTCATAGACCCGCCCTGGGGTGCCAATCACTACTTGCGGCTTTTTCTTCAGTTTCTCCATTTGGCGTTTGATATTTGCTCCGCCGATAAGGGCAGTACTGTTAATGCCGCTTCCTTTGGTCCAGTTCTGTACTTCTTCATTAATCTGCATCACAAGCTCATGAGAGGAAGCTAATATAAGAACCTGGGTGTGCTTTTTGGCTGGATCAATCTTATGAAGCAGAGGGATAAGATAGGCAAGCGTTTTTCCACTGCCGGTAGGTGCTTCCCCCAGTACGTCTTCTCCATTTAAAACGAGCGGAATAGCCCGCTCCTGTATCGTAGTAAGGGTTTCATACTGAGAGGTATTCCACGCTTCTTTTAAAAAAGGGGATAGTTCATTAAACCATTCTTCTCGGATGTCACTCATATTTTTCAAATCCTTTCTTTCTATATCATAAAAAAAAGAGGCCTCATACCATATTGGATGGTTAAGAGACCTTTTATACATAATCCATAGCTTGATTTATATTATACACGATTAACGGTTCGTTTCGATATAATTTTTCAAATGGACAAGGTGGTCCTGATCCTCTTTTCTAATAATTCTTTTGATCAGCGGTCTGGCCAGCTTGTTACGAAGCCCTTCCGTATAAAGTTCACCACGAAACTCAACTTTCGTACCATCACTCACTTCGGAAAACGTATAATGATACCTCAAATCAAGGCCATTCTGGACACTCTGCACAGAATAGCGCTGGTTTTTCATAAATTTAGTCACTTCAATCACAGAGGAAGCCTTTCTCCCTCTAATCTCTCTTGTCTCCTTAAACTGAAAACCTTCCTGTACCGGTCCCTCTGACAACAATTCCACATTAATTACGGCATCCATAATTTCTGGACTGTTCTTAAAATCGGTTGCGGCTTCAAAGACTTCATTAACGGGCTTCTTTATTATTATACTTTTTTCGAGAAAAGACATAAAATCCCTCCGAAATAAACAGAATCAATCCTTATAACAAATTTCTATTCCACCTTATTTCCCTGCCTCGATCAAGAAATAAATTACAAAAGATAGTAGAAACGTGTTATTCGTTTCTTTTTAAAGAAAAGCCCAATTTTTTCAACGCACTGCCTAAGTCCGGCTGACTATTTACTTCTTTTAAGTCATCTCGACTATCAACAGCTTTCACGGCAAGGTCTGGCTGCATCCCTGTTATAACAGGCGTGACCCCAATCAGCTTAAGTATATTTACAATTTTCAATAACGAAGCCCCGACAGTCTCATCGATATTAGAAATACCAGATAGATCAATCACAAGATCATCGAGATCCCATTCCTGGCTTTTCTGCAGAGTCATCTGAATGATCATATCAGCTCTCTCTTCACTTATTTCTCCTATTACCGGCAGAATCGCGACGCTTTCTGTAATGGGTACAAGCGGTGCTGACAGTTGATTAATCTGTTCCTGAGCACGCTCAAGCTCAAGCACATAGGTCAGAAGCGAGGCCATCGTTTCAAACAATTCAATATTTTCCCGGGAGAACTGAGTGGGCTCTGAATGCAGCCCGCAGATGGTTCCATAATTGGATCCATCTTTATAAAAAATAGGTACGGCTATAAAGCTTCCTTCTTCCAATGGGCGTTTTCCCAAAATAGCTTGACCATCTTCTTCTTTTGTAAGGTCAGTAATGGTTAGTGCTTTATTTCCGTGTTCGAGACTTCTTTTGCAGAGAGTACCGTCTAAAGGAAAGGTTTCTCCCTTTGATACAAGGGGTTCCTTTTGGCTGGCTACTTGTACGACTTTACAGGTCTTCCCATCATCAGAGGTTAAAAACAAAGTATCAAGATTCGTGGATTGATCCATCAGTTCTATAATACTTGTAGCTACTTCCTCAAAATCCTGGAAATTCCTTGGTTTAAAAAATCTTTGAGGTGGATGATTCATTACTAACTCACCTTTCTATACTCTTACATCATATATATTGACTATACTTGAAAATGCTATTCGTTATCTACCCTTTTACAGTAACAAATATGTCACTATTAAGTAATGTTCTAATATGAAGGATGAAATGATAGAAGCGAAAGGAATATCTTTAGCCAACTCCACACAACCTATAAGAACCAATCGAGCGAAAAGAGGTACATATACTATGGACTGGATTGCCATTATTCCTTTTGTTGTCGTCATAATTGCTGCCATTTGGACAAAGCAGGTAATTCCCAGTTTGTTATTCGCTGTCATTGTGGCTGGATACTTGGTAGATCCGCACTGGCTCAGAGGAATGATGACAGGCTTCACATTCATCGTCCAGGGGCTGACCGATGAAAATAATATGAAAATCATTATTTTTCTCTACGCCTTTTCTGCTTTAATCGGCATCGTGAAGGTATCGGGCGGTATTAAAGGATTTGTTCAGGAAGCAACTGAACGTATTGATAAAAAAAGGGGTGCTTTTATCCTTACCTGGTTATCATCACTCGGTACATTCAGCGCTCCTAGTTTTCGTATCGTAACCATTGCGCCTGTTATGAAAGCTATGCGAAAGAATATTCCAATGAGTAAGCAGGAACTTGGATTTGTCATCGAGACGACTGCCTCTCCTTTAGTCGTTTTGATTCCTGTAGCTACTGCCTTCGTAGGTTACATGGTATCGGTAATCGAGTTGTCTTTGCAGCAGGCCAATGCGGAAGGCGATCCTTATTCTCTTTACATCAGTAGTATACCCTTTAATTTCTTTGCTTTTTCTATGCTGATTGTAGGTTTCTATTTAAGTTTTTTCCATCGTAATAAAAAACCTGCGACAGATGCGGAAGACATGAGCCAGGATAAGGGAAAGGACGATGATAATTGGCAGGACTGCCACCCAGCCGTAACTAAAGAGCTGCCGGCAAAGCCCTGGAACTTAATTGTACCGCTTGCAAGCGTTATCGTATTAACCTTCTTCTTTATGTATATGGTAGGAGTCGAGGAAGGCGAGCAGGGATTTAAGGCCCTCATAAACGATGCTGTACTGGACGCCATGGTCTTAGGTGTAGTTACGACCCTGATTGGATTCGTCATTTATTTAAAAATAACAGCATTGCCGCTTAAAAAAATTATGGACAGCTTAATTTATGGTGGAAATGAAATTATGGGGGTTATTATTTTACTGGCAACTGTTTGGGGGCTTAGTAAAGGTTCTGAAGCTCTTGAATTTGCAGCTACGATTTCTTCCTGGTTCGGCTGGATTCCGCCTGGTTTTGTAGCCGTCATTATCTTCGTTGTAGGCTGCGGACTTTCTTATTTTATTGGTTCATCATGGGGAACATGGGGAATTCTTATGCCGGTCGGGGTTTCCATAGCTGTGGTTGCGGGCAGTTCTCTGCCGATGGTCATAGGTGCCGTATTTGCAAGCGGAACATTTGGGGCATTTGCTTCCCCTTTGAGCGACGATACCAATACGACCGCGGGGATACTAAATTTAAACGCCATTAAATACGCTAAATTCAAATTGAAGCCTGCTTTATTGGCCGCTTCTGCTGCCACTGTTCTGTACTTCACCCTTTCCTTTTTCCTTTAACAACCTATATTACATTCCCTTGTTGGTTTTATAGTTAAGCTCCCTTTTCTGGAAGACTCAGTTTCGAGATAACTCGGGTCCATCGCCAAAAAAAGGGTGGGGGCGGCTACGGAAACACCTCGTCTTGTTTCATCACCCAGACACTCGAGACATAAGCCGCTCATCAACGGATGGAAAAACCACCATCCTTTTGATGGTCGGCTTATGCTGGTCGTGTCTATCGGGGCGATTCCACATTTGAACACTTTCCTATGGGGGAACGGTGAGCTTCCTCGCTCGTTTCACTCCCTGCGGGATCTCACCTACTAGTTCCTTCTCCCATGGGAGTCTCGCTATTTCCCCACCAACCCAGCCACAGGAGAATAACGGACCCTTCCAGAAGAGAGAATCCTCGCCTTCTTAACTGGTCTTAAATGCTCCTGTGACAGGCTATTCCCCATCTTTAGAGCATGACAAACCCTCATGCTCCCATGCTCATTTTGTGCATCAAGAAGATATCTTAAGTGGTTTCGAGTTGCTGATTTAGCAAGTCCGGAGGGGGACGATGTAGACTCCTGCGGGATGAACATGATCGGTGAGATCCCGCAGGGCTGTTAAGCCCGAGGAAGCTCAGCACATGCCCGCGGAAAGCGAAATCGTCCCCCGAAGGACCTTCCTCATAACCAATATCTCGAAGCTGAGTCTTAAAGTAAATGGCCCTTTAGTGTAATAAGCCTTTTATGAAAACAACAACTACATTTAATAATCAACTAGAAAAAGAACTTCATCTATTAAGAAGTTCTTTTTTCGCTGATAACGACTGTGCCTGCAATCCAGTCATAGATATTTTTTCGCTTTTGATTGGTCAAAGGAATGAATAAATATAAAAGTACAATGATATTTACAGCACTTAAAATCAAATAAAGGGTCATTTCTGATAACCCAGCAGGAAGCATTAAATTCCAAACGGCAAAATGAGCAGCTTCCCAGGGGAGAAATTTAATAACTGTGCGAAGGATAGAGCGGCCAATTCCTATCCTTTTCCCTGCTTGATCAACGACTTGAACCCGCATCTTCCTTTTTCCAAGGGTGCCCTGCCATCTCGATTGCTCACTTATAATAAAATAGAGCGAAACAGGTAACGTCATCAGCAGAAAGCCGGTCCATTCAGCTGTTAATGGAGAATGCGAAAATAAGGGTTTAATCGATGGTTGAAATATAAGAGAAATTCCTCCCACTACGAAAATCCCATATAAAACAAGGATTAGATAGTCCACCAGAAAAGCATATATTCGAATTTTGAAGGGCGCAAAAGACATAGTCAGCACCTCTCCTTTACGTATTTAGTGCTTCCTCGTTTTCCTGCTCCTTTTGAAACTATTATACCTTCGTAAATATAGAAAAGCACCCCCATCTGTGTACAAATGGAGATGCCGGTGATATAAAACGAGTTATTGTTTAGAGGTGTTTAAATAGACAAGCTCGGGATAAGGATGACTTAAAAAATCATGGTGAGAAATAGTCCAGGCATAGGCGCCCGCGTATTCAAATATAACTACATCTCCTGCCCGCAGGTGGTCCACATACTCTTTACGTACGAGCACATCATTCGGTGTGCATAATTCTCCTGCCACTGTAACCTCAGCTTGTAATACTTCCGGCCGTTCAAAAGGATAGTGCCATTCTTCCACTGGATAGATTCGAAATGGATGGCTCATCTTCCAGGCAGCAGGTAGACGAAGATGATGTGAGCCGCCTCGGACCACGGCAAAATGCTGATCGTGATTCTCTTTTATATCAAGTATTTCGGTTATATAAGACCCACACTCTGCCGTCATATAGCGGCCGATTTCTATGATTAATGTAAGGTCTTCCGCTTCTTTTTCCAGTCCTGCAATACCGGATGCAAGCGTTTCCCAGTCAAAGGAGTCTTCAGGGTTCCAGTAATTGATTCCAATACCGCCCCCCAGGTCCACAATCGCCCCTGATAAACCAAATTGTTTTCGCCATGATTTTGATTTATCCAGGCAGACTTTAACGAAACGAATATGGGTCTCTGCATCTAAATTGTTGGACATAGAGTGAAAATGAAAACCTTCAATCGAGACAAATTCAGCTGCAAGTGCTGTCTCAATAAAGGAAGGTACCTCACGTTCATCTATCCCGAATTGAGAAGGTACACCGGCCATACGCAGGTGACTATCTGACATGTTCACACTCAAATTAACACGAATAAGAATAGGCACAGTTACATTATTCTGTTTGGCTAAATAATTGATTCGATTCAGTTCATGAAAACTTTCAACATTCAGGTATTCTACGTTTGAATGGATAGCAGCTTCAATTTCACGATCTTTCTTTCCAGGTCCTCCAAAAATCATTGATTTCTCTGTTTCGGCCGCAACTTTATTTATTTCCCCTTCTGAAGCCACTTCAAATCCGTCGACAATCGGATCTAACGTATTTAACAAAGGCGGATCGGAATTGGCCTTTACGGCATAATAAAGCCGGCAGAAGGATGGAAGACTCTCTTTGATGGCAGCTGCATGGTCCCTCAACTGTGTTAAGTCATAGATATAGGCACAGATTGGATCTTCCGTTTGTTTACGTTTTTCTTCGATATACTGTTCTACCGTAAGTTCTTTATTGATAATCAAGACTGACTCCTCCGACATTCCTGTTTAATAAGCTAACGGATTCGGGACTTCATTATAGCCGTAACCCTTACTGTCCGTCAGCCTCATTTTTGTGAGTGATTTATGCATCACAGCAGGTTGGTATAGAAAAGCACGATCTTCTTGTACAGCTGCTATTAAATTCGGGTCTTCCTCTAACGTTTCAAAGGTTTTCTCACAAGTTAGCTTTACCTGCCTCCAAAAATACTTTTCTTCCAGACCCGAATATTGCACCAGCTGCCTGATCATCTCACCCAGGTGGTTTTGAAAAACCGTATAGTACAGCTTATTGTGCACCTCAGAGAGTTTACTGGTAACAGAAACCGACCCTGGCGCGAATGAGGGGTTCAGGTCTTGTTTTTGAATCCTTTCTTTATAGATGCGTGACCCTCCCCAATCCCTGAAAAAGAAGCGGGTCAGCCGTCCCTTTTTAAAGACAGGAATACTATTTTGAAGGTGCCCTTCAAGCGCGACCCCATACTTAACCATGAGAGTAACATACGCAGGAATTACCGTTTGGATATAATCGTTAAAAAAGTCAGCTGCCGCCTGCGATTCCGTCAAGCTTTCCTCTACCCTGATCTGTTCTGCAAGTTCCTTAAGCACTGTCGTTTCTGTAACAGGAGACTCTGCATAAAGAGCCATTCCTGCAATAGCGGCTTCATCCTTCTCAAGCTTAGCATCAATATTTTCACGAACAAGCATCGTAAGGTTTCTGCTTTTTAACTGGTCTTCTGATTTAAAAGCGGCACCTGATAATTCATGGAGGGGAACAAATCCACTCAAGTGACTTTCTTGATCCATAATCTTCTCGATCATAGAAGAAAATACGGTAGAGTTCATAGCCGTTTGTGTGGAAATAGAACGAACCGTAGAAGTCATCTGACTATTTACCGCAAGCTTCATTACTGGTGCTTCATTTTCTAAGGGAGCTACCGTTCGAAAGGAAGAGGTTGCTTGCGCGCTTAGCTTTGTATCTTCCAATAGGATAATAACTTCACGGTGAATCTCTTCTTCATAGATAAAAGGAACGGCATGCTCAAACTGCCAGGGGTGAACCGGCAGCACGTCGAAATCATCAGCAATGTACCCTCTGCGCTTCAGCTCTTTGGCAGCATCGTGCCATTTCTCCGGAAAAAATTCTTTTATTATGTTCCCCTTTTCCAAGGTTGTTCGAAGATAATCCCTTCGAATGGCTGCGAATCGGACGCCAAATGACTGATGGAATTCACCGGAGTACTGAAAAACATCTTTAAAAGATAAACCAAGCTTCGTTTTGGCTCCTGGATGTAAATGGTGGCCTTCCACAACAAGTTGTTCAAAGAATAAACTCTTAGAGAAGCCGGAAGTTCGTTTCTGCTTTTCCGCTAAATACTCAAGCGTAGTTGCCGCCTGGAGCTTGGAAGATTCTTGTTTAATGGCATTTTTCCAGCGTTCGTTGTACATATAAGCGAGAGTCAAATTCGCTGTTCCATTATCCAGTTCCTTTATAAAGGTATCCATGTTCGGATACTCTTCTTTAGTGAACATGATCTGAACGAGCTCCGATGCCATCGAAATTATGCGTGTTCCCTGCTCGTCCAGATAAATAATCTCGCCACTCGTTTCAACGAGATGAAAGGAGTATTCTCGCTTCACTGGGAAAAGGATTGCATAGCGATTCAATGGAACGAATTTATACACTACTTCTTCTTGAAGCGGAAACAACTGCAGGTGCTTGTAAATCCCTTCCCAGGAATGAGTACTACCATTAATGATCAGGGTGCTTCCCCGTTTTTTTAAATCTATAGCACTGCTATAATAACCGCTAATGTTCTCCCTTAAGATGGAGTCGGCTAATTTGTGAAGGATGCCTTTTCTTCCTTTTTCCATTTGTGCAAGAAAGTGAGGAACGTACTCTGGTTTATTCTCGTAAAGAAACCGCAAACAACTCTGTTCTTCAATCAGCGATGGAACCTTGCCTTCTTTCCGTATCTTAGGTAAAGAGATCGTCATGATTCGTTACACCTCACTTTCTGGTGAAAATGGATTTGCCATGTCGACAAAACTGTTTTCCGTGTACTGGTTCAATAAACGCATCTGAACCAAAGCTTTCATCCTTGAAGGTCTTGAAAAAATTGTAGCTGCGTCTTCAAAAGCTGCTTCCGCTGTCAGGGAATCTTTTTCTAACGAAGCGTAAATCTGACGCAGAACCCTCTCTACTGCTCCCCATAATGCACTCTCTTCGACACCTGACTGTCTGACTAAAGCGACAATGATTTCCCCAAGATGGTTATGCAAAACAGCGTGCGAGAATATATCGAGGAGATCTTCCCGTTGTTCAGTCATTAAATTCGTACTCGGATCGATCGGCTGTTGAGAAAAGAAACGATTCAACCGCTCATTCATTATTCGAATACCGCCATGATCTCGAAGAATGACCCGCTTGGGCTGTCCATTTTTAAATACGATCACACAGTTCTGAAGGTGAGCTTCCATACTAACACCATACTTCGTGATAAGCGTAACGATTCCAGGTAATAAGGCCAAGGCATATTCCTGAATAAAAGCAGTCGCTGCCTCTGCATTGGTAGCTTTCCCTTGTCGGTAAACCAGTTCTGTGACCATAAGGTCCCCCGTTATTGGAGATTCAGCTAACAAAGAAGCGGCTGGTACAGCAATTTCATCCTCAGCGAGTGTTTTCTCCGGATTTTCACGAAGAATAGCCGCTATGTTTTTCTGAAGAAAATGATGATCCTCCTCTGTTACTGTCTCTTCCGGTTCATAATGAATCCCTGATGGTTCACTCATAATAGATAAGG
This sequence comes from Halobacillus sp. K22, assembly GCF_052246795.1. Taxonomy (NCBI): domain Bacteria; kingdom Bacillati; phylum Bacillota; class Bacilli; order Caryophanales; family Bacillaceae; genus Halobacillus; species Halobacillus sp. K22. Next base: position 111,480 of record NZ_JBQQCN010000011.1, read on the forward strand.
ATCGGGCGAGCGAGGCATCGTTCAAGAACACCTGTCTAAACAATTTTGATAAGGTAGGTCCATTTTTAGTAGACGCTGCTGAAACCGTTCGGACCGCACTTGTCATTTGGACATTCACAGCCGTTTTTATATGATGGTTCACTCGATTCTGAAACGGAGCCAAACTCCGGAAAGAAATAAGTGCTGCCGTTTTAATCCCTGCTTGTTCTAAGGGGATGATCCTCTTTTTTTCCAGTGCTTCTTGATAATAAACTGGAAGTGTATGACGGAACTGCCATGGATGAACAGGAATAATTTCGTATTCTTCAGGGTCGCACTGATTCTCAAAACACATCTCATTAAAAGCTTTCTTCAAATGAGGATACTCCTGGGATAAAATCGACTTTACTGACTGTCCTTCCATTGAGGTCATTCTGCTGTATTGGTGATGAACAGCCAGTGGAATGACGCACGGACTTCCTTCCCACTCCGGAGCATATTGAGTCATATCCTTTAAAGAGATTCCCAGTCGTGTACGGGAGCACGGGTGAATGGTATGACCCTGGACGACCCACTGTTCAAAGAATGTTAAAGGACTAAATAATGGACTCTCCTGCTTTTTCTTGAGGGCGTATAAAAAAACATCTGAAGCTTGTAAACGTCGCGCTTCCTTTTTTACACTCAAGGCACGTTCCTCAGCAATAGTCAATGCTAGTCCATAATTCACCACACTATTTTTGATCTCTTGATAAAACGCAGATTGATTCGAGGAGAGCTGGCCATCCCCATATAATAAATCGAGACAAACTTCAGGCGAGTACACGGGACAATTGTTCTCGTTCTCATCCACATGCCGTATATCTCCTTCTATATCCAGGTGCCCTAACCGATATCTCCCTGAAACCTTTACTTGCAGGGTGCCGCCCTTTTTCAGTGGAATAAAGATAGTGGATAAATCGGCAGACCACTCATAATGAACGATGCACTCACGGATAATGGCCTGAACCAGCTGATGAAGAATGATTTTTTCAGCTACCTTTGCATGAGCGGGGTAAGTTTCTCTGAATTGGGGATACTCGTTCTGTATGAAGGATGTTGCATGCGTTGTTTCTTCCATATGATTTCACCTCGTAAAGGATTGCCTGCGCAGCTCTTGAATTTATTTCCTTAATAAGCGCTTTTTCAATTATATATGCTTTTCATAATGATTTCTAAAGGTAGGATTGCAACTTGCCCACCGCCCAGACTAGCATACGTGCCTCACCCTATCGAATATGCTTATAAGCTGTTGTTTGAATTCTATAAATATTTTATAATTGATAACAGTTATCATTTCCAGAGTTTTTGATGGAAAAATATAAAGTGTGGGAGTCATTAAGATGAACACTGCATTTGAACAAATCAAAAACAATCTTCGAATCTATATTGGAAAGTCATACGAGGATCAGATCTCCTACAAGGTGGCTGAGCTCATTCACGATAAAGAACGTATTCAGCAGCTGCTTCAAATTCAAAAGCAGCAGTTGAATGCTCCGAACCTTGCCATAACGGGGCTTCTTTTTGGAAAGATGTACTCGGTTATTACAATGGGGTTATATGAGATGATCGTAAAACATAATCTCATTCTTGATATGATGCCCTCCCACGTGGGCATTGAACTGAAGGAAAAGAATGCGATGAATTATATCATCTCAGAAGACGCCGTTTATTCGACCAATGATCTATCAGATGAAAAGATCAAGAAATTGATCCATACGTTTCTTGTAAAACATTTACAACCTTTATTTCATCAGGTCGCTCAAACCACAGGATGTAAATCGACCCATATGCGGTCCATCGTTTCTCATAACCTTCATCAAAGGTACTGCAAACTTATTCAAACCCATCCTGAGCAAAAGGAATACGCAGAAGAAGTGTTTCGCCGGTTTACGACGGAAGCGTGTTTTGGCAAAAACATGAGGAACCCGCTACATTTTAATTTCCGTTTTTATGAAGCAGATAATGGCAAGAAAACATATGTACGCAGGCATTGCTGTATGAAATATATGCTGCACGGAGCAGATAAAACAAAATGCTGTCCTACGTGTCCCCTTATTGCTGACGAAGAAAGGGACCACCGTATATAAAAAAGGAACTTCCCAGGCCAGAAGTTCCTTTTTTAATAGTTCGGTTATTTATCATTTGCCCTATTACTCGAGAGGTCTGTAAATTCTATTACTAGCAAAGCATAAATAATCTCGTATTTTAAAATATCACGTTTCCCTCTAATTATCCTTTAAAGAATAGCTAAGTTAAACCTCACTTAGAATACTACACATAAGCTCCCGTTACTGGAAGACTCAGTTTCGAGACTTTTGTTAGAATTAGGTCCTGCGGGGGACGATTCCGCTTTCCGTGGGCATGTGCTGAGCCTCCTCAGTCTTCGACTTCCGGGGTCTCACCGATCATGTTTATCCCACAGGAGTCTCCATCGTCCCCCTCCGGACCTAGCCGAAACAGCAACTCGAAACCACTTAACACACTGTTTGCTTGGGGAAAAAAGCATAGGATAAAGCGTTTATTTTCATGCTAGCACGATGTGGAAAAACTTGTAACAGAAGCATTTAGGTCCTATTTAGAAGGAGAGCAATCTCTTTTGGAAGGGTCCGTTATTCTCCCATGGCTGGGTTGGTGGGGAATTGGCGAGACTCCCATGGGAGAAGGAACTAGGTGAGATCCCGCAGGGAGTGAAACGAGCGAGGAAGCTCACCGTTCCCCCATAGGAAAGCGAGTTATTTCCCCACCAACCCGCTCCTCATCTCGTGACGGCCCCAATATATCTCGAAATCGAGTCTTCAACTATCCGGCCCGATAGTTTAATAATCCTCTTATGAAAAACGACTAAGCAAAGGGTATATAAAAAAGCAAGGCCTGGTGAAACAGGCCTTGCTTTTCGTTATTTAATCGGCAGATAAAGAGAATATTTCGTCTGAGATCCTGTATAAGGGTGGTAAACTTCAAAACCAAACCCGTCTACAGGGATATATCCTTTTTCCTTTATCCATTTATGCAAGTAAGGGTAAGGATCAAAATCATGGACGGACGGATCGTATTCTACAACCGCATACGTGTGAGCAGGGATCGTTTTCGTAATCATATCTTGCGGGATCTTCTCATAGCTATCCACTTCTACAGCAGCAATCCAATAAAAAGACTCGGTATCTTCATTCCAATTAGGAGGATCGACAAACATTCCGATTGAACACGGAGGATTAATGCGATTTTTGACTTCATGAAGTTTAGAAGTGTGAAAACGCTCCATCAATCTCGGAATCTTTACATTCCTCTCATCCATCATCGTCTGACAATACGTGCCTACTACCTTGAAGTTGGATTTTTTCACGACCTTAGGTTCCACAGCCGTTGAAATTTGTTCACTCATTCTATGAGCCACTCCTTTATGATTTTAGTCACTCTCCCTGACTACTTCCACACGAATGATTGTATTCCTTGTTAAAATTCTCCATTCGATTTTATTCGAAGCGATTCGCTAAAATCTTTCCCAGACAAAGGATACAGGAGTAGAAAATCCTCATTGACTATCATAGTATAAGCCGCCGGCATTTTATGACGAGTTTATGAAATTATTTTTATTGAAAACCAATAACTGCCTGAAGAATAGCTTTTTGAACATGCATGCGATTCTCAGCCTGAGTGAAGACTTTGGAATGTTTCCCGTCGATTACCGAAGCCGTCACCTCCTCTCCGCGGTGAGCTGGCAGACAGTGGAGGAAGGTCACATTATTGTCGGCTTTACTGATCAGTTCTTCATTAACTTGATAGTCCTGAAAAGCTTTATACCGATCCTCAAATTCTTCTTCCTGCCCCATACTTGTCCAAACATCTGTATAAATAACATCTGCATCTATGACAGCCTTCGAAGGCTCATTCACTAAGGTCACAGAACCGTTATGCTGCTCAGCTATTTTCTTCGATTTTTCTACAATTCCCTGATCAGGTTCATAACCTTCCGGGGTAACAATGACAAACTCCATCCCCATCATTGCCGCTATGATCATTAGAGAATGGGCCACATTATTTCCGTCTCCGATATAAACTAATTTCACCCCACAGAGACGCCCTTTTTCCTCAAGAATGGTAAACACGTCGGCCAACGCCTGACAGGGGTGATAAATATCACAAAGCCCATTAATCACTGGAACAGATGCATGGTCCCCAAGTTCTTTAAGTTTTTCATGAGAGGTTGTGCGGAACATGATTGCATCTACATAGCCGGAAAGCACTTTAGCCGTGTCAGCAATCGTTTCTCCCCGTCCAATTTGAATATCTCTTGAGTTCAAATATAAAGCATGACCCCCAAGCTGAACCATCCCCACTTCAAAGGAAACACGAGTCCGGGTGGATGACTTCTCAAAGACCATTGCCAGAGTCTTCCCAGCTAAGGATTTAGAGTGCGGATTTTCTTTTAGGTATTGAGCCTGGGCAAGCAGATTAGAAATTTCCGATTGGTTAAAATCTAGCCAGGTCAACACGTTCTTTCCTAATAGTGATTCGTTTGTAAACGTCATTTGTTCCATTAAATTCATCTTATCGCACTCCTTCTGTTATATTGCCGGGCAAAGGGGTCGGCTTGGCATCCTTAACCGTTAAGGATTGTAAATAGGCGTCAAATGTAGATGGTTCACTAAATACGGTAATCCCATACTTTAATGCTTGAATTCTTCTTTCTTTGGCAGCAGGAGTTACTTGATCATTAACATAGATGGCTGCTTCATCAGTCTGAATCCACTCTTCAAACGTTGGTTTCTCCGGGTCTTCATCAGCATTGTCCGCATCTATAAAACACGACTCTGGATTTAACTGAATATCAGGAAGGTGAGAAAAGACTTTAGCTAATGCCTCTGGTACTGTACTGCCAAGACACATACCTTCTCCTGTTGACTGCATATTGGCCCCAAGTTTATGGTCGATTTCCGGAAGAGCATGAGATGAAAACAGCGGGTATTTAACAGCAACATGACTCCAGGAAGGAGAAGGAACGGTAGTAAGGTCACATGTTGGATCTTCAATTAACAGGCGAACCGCTAAGTCAACAAGCGAGATGCCTGAAACTTTGCTAATAATCGGAACAGTGCGGCTGGAACGAGGATTTACTTCCAGCACATATACCTTCTCTCCGCTCCATAAAAATTGAATATTCATAATCCCTTTATACTTAGAATGGCGAACAATTTTCTCGCTATAGTCCGTTACGGCTTCCTTCACATAAGCAGGCAGAGAAGACGGAAAGACCGCCATACTGTCCCCTGAATGCACTCCTGCGGGTTCAATGTGCTCCATGACTTCCGGAATAAAAATACGTTCCCCATCAGCAACTAAATCAACTTCTACTTCTTTTCCAGTCATAAACTGATCAAGAACGATCGGATAATGACGAGCATCAGTCTCCTGAAGCGCTTGTTTAAGCTCCTTTTCATCCTTGACCTTCACCATACCCTGACCTCCTATCACATAGGATGGACGGCACAGAATAGGATAAGAATAATGATTGGCAGCTTCTAAAGCTTCGTTTTTTGTGTGACAGGTACTGCCTTCCACATGAGGGATATTCAATTCTTTTAAACTGGAGTAAAAGCGGTCCCGGTCTTCTAGTCCATCGAGCATATCCGTACTTACTCCTGCTAGTGGAATGCCGGACTCTTCCAGTTCTTCTGCCATATTGATCGCGGTCTGCCCTCCAAATTGAGTAAAAACGAGATCAATGTTCTCGTGCTCCACAATAGAAGCGATTACTTCTTTCTGGATGGGATCAAAGTAAAGCCGATCGGCTGTTTCATAATCGGTACTTACCGTTTCCGGGTTGTTATTAATCATGATCGTAGTCCAGCCAGCGGCCTGCAGGCTTTCAATAGCTTTAACAGCACTATAATCAAACTCTACTCCCTGCCCGATACGTATGGGGCCGGAGCCAATAATCAATGCTTTCTTGCTGCCTTCCAGTGGTGTGATTTCATTAATCCCTGCGTATGTGCTGTAAACATAATTCGTAGCTGCTTCAAATTCAGCTGCACAGGTGTCCACCATTTTGAAAGCAGGGGTGATCCCGTAGCTTTTTCTTACCTCTGCCAGCCTATTCTCGTCGCACCCCAGCAGGTCAGCTATGGATTGATCAGTAAAGCTGTACAGTTTAGCAAGCTTAAGAACTCCTTCCGGGACAGACTCAATGGTATGGCTGGCTAAAGTGTTCTCCATTTCCACCAGGTTTTTTAACACATTTAAGAAAAATAAATCTATATGAGTGCTGTTGTGTATGTTTTCGATACGATCACCCTGGCGAAGCAGTTCTAATATAGCGAAATAACGTAAATCTGTCGGCTGAGTGAGATGCTTATGCAAATCAGTAAGAGGAGGGATGACCGTATCCAATGACTGAACCGCTTTTTGGAACGCGCCTTCCAGCGTACGATCAATCGCCATGACTTCTCCTGTCGCTCTCATTTTAGTACCCAGCTTTCGATCCGCCTCTGAAAACTTGTCAAAAGGCCAACGTGGAAATTTAACAACTGTATAATCCAGGGCTGGTTCAAAACTCGCGTAAGTATGACCCGTGAGTGGATTTTGCAGCTGATCCAGCGTGTACCCAAGCGCTACTTTCGTTGCCAGTTTGGCGATTGGGTAGCCTGTAGCTTTAGATGCAAGTGCGGAGGACCGGCTGACACGAGGGTTAACCTCAATTACATAGTACTTCTTACTATGAGGATCTAGTGCGAGCTGCACATTACATCCTCCGATCACATTTAAAGCTGAAACAATATCAAATGATGCAGTTCTAAGCATTTGATATTCCTGATCCGATAACGTCTGCGAAGGAGCTGTGACAATCGAATCCCCTGTGTGAACGCCTACAGGATCGAAGTTCTCCATATTACAAACGGAAATACAGGTTCCATTTGTGTCTCTCATAATTTCGTATTCGATTTCTTTGAATCCGGCGATACTCTTTTCAATAATGACCTGATGAATGGGAGAAGCTTTCAATCCATTATGAATAAGCTCTTTGAGTTCTGCTTCCGTCTCAGCTATTCCGCCTCCCCTGCCTCCGAGCGTATAAGCAGGACGACTGATTACTGGATATCCTACGCGGTCAGCAAATTGCTTCGCTTCTGATACAGATACAATAACCTGGCTCTCAGGTACCGGTTGATTCAGTTCGCTCATTAACGTTCTGAAGAGTTCGCGATCCTCTCCCTTTTGAATCGATTCCACACTGGTTCCGAGCAGTTCTACTTCGTATTTCTTAAGTACCTCCGCTTTATCCAGTTCTACAGCTAAATTCAACGCCGTCTGCCCGCCAAGCCCTGCCAGTAGTGCCGCTGGTCTTTCTTTCTCAATGATTGCGGTCAGGCTCGGTACGGTTAATGGTTCACAATAAACGATATCGGCAACGGTATGGTCTGTCATAATCGTGGCAGGATTGTTATTGACCAGGACCACTTCATAGCCTTCTTCACGGAGAGCAAGGCATCCCTGTGTGCCTGAATAGTCAAACTCTGCCGCCTGCCCAATTACAATAGGCCCTGATCCAACCACCAGTATTTTCTTAGACATGGACTTCCTCTCCCTTCTTGTTTGTTACGAGTGAAATAAAGTGTTCAAATAACCACTCGGCGTCTTGGGGTCCTGGATGTGCTTCCGGGTGAAATTGCACCGAAAGGATCGGTTTTTGAGTATGCTCCAGACCTTCAACGGAGTCATCATTCACATTAAAGAACCGCTTGGCTAGCGGAGTAGCCAGTAAACTTTCTTCATCAACCACGTAATTATGATTTTGTGAAGACATAAAAACCTTTCCTGTTAAGGCATCTTTAACCGGATGATTCGCGCCGCGGTGACCGAAGGATAATTTATGTGTATCCGCTCCATAAGCAAGAGCAATAATCTGGTGCCCCATACATATCCCAAAGGAAGGCAGAGATTCAAGAAGGCCTCGAATATCTGAAAGATGTTTCTGTGCGTCCTTCGGGTCACCCGGACCATTCGAAAGAACAAGTCCATCCAGTGATAAATCATGTAATTGATGCGCTTTTGAAAAAGGAACCACAGTGACTTTAATGCCCCGGTTAAGGAACGAGGTCAAAATGGACTTTTTCCAACCAAAGTCTATTAATCCAATATGCACGGATCCTTCTCCAAACTCCTCGATATCATTATTTTCAGTTTGGTAGATTTGACCAGTTGTAGGGTTTAGGAAATTAACTTCCTTTTTGTCCGATACAACAGCCTGTCTTGTGCCATCCATTCTTATCGCCTTTGTAACTTCCCTGGTATCTACCCCTGTTATGAAAGGCACCTGGTGAGAATTTAAATAATCACTCAAAGAAATCGAAGCTTCGTGATGAGCGGTCGTGGTTGCACAGTGGAACATAACCACGCCGCCCACCTGAATTTCCTTACTTTCTGAATCTTTATCGTTTATTCCGTAATTACCGATTAAGGGGTAAGTAAAGACAACGACCTGCCCTTTATAAGAAGGATCAGTCAGTACTTCTTGATAACCCGTCATACCAGTAAAGAATACAATTTCACCCTGTACATCTTTCTTCCAAGTGCTGGAGACGTCTCCTTCGAACGATTGACCATTTTGTAAATGAAGATAACCCTGCATACTCTCACCCCATCATTATGAATAATTATAATATGCGCTGTATTTTTATACAACAATGATTTGAAAAAGACGGTGTTTCCCTTTTGGGCTTCACCGTACTTTCTCAAGTTATGCGTTTTGTAAATCTTTAAACTGCTCTTGCAGCACCTTGCTGAGTTTTTGAATAGCTGTTGATAGCTCATCATACGTTACATTCAGTGGCGGAAGCAGTCGTATGACTTGTGGGCCGGCCAGGACGGCAAGCATCCCCTCTTCTCTCAGTGCGTGAATGACCGGCATCGCTTCCTTCTTAAGCTCTATACCTATCATCATTCCTCTACCTCTGACTTCTTTTACAACATTAAGCGGCTTCAAGGAATTTATAAGCTCTTCTTTAAAATAGTCGCCTTTCTCTTCTACTTCACTTAAAAACGAGGAACTAAAAATCTTTTCCAGGGTAGCGTTAACCGCTGCAGCAGCGAGCGGGTTCCCGCCGAATGTTGTGCCATGTGAGCCTGCTGAGAAGGTTTCTGCAAGCTTTGCTTTACCCAGCATAGCACCAACTGGAAAGCCACTGCCCAGCCCCTTTGCGGAAGCCACAATATCAGGGTCTAAATCAAAATGTTGATAAGCAAATGGTTTTCCTGTTCTTCCAATCCCTGTCTGTACTTCATCTATGATAAGCAGAGCTCCAAGATCGCGGCACTTACTTTCCACCGCCGAAAGAAACTCAGCCGTCCCCGGAACCACGCCTCCTTCTCCCTGAATCACTTCTACCATGATCGCAGCTACTTGATCACCTTCCAGCTGTTCCACAGCCTCTTTATCGTTATAAGGAAGATATTCAAAAGTAGGAAGCAGCGTACCGAACCCTTTCTGAATCTTTTCCTGTCCAGTCGCACTCATCGTAGCAAATGTCCTTCCATGAAAGGACTGTTTAAATGTAATAATTTTTTCTTTCCCTGTATATTTACGAGCTATTTTAATAGCCGCTTCATTCGCCTCTGCCCCGCTGTTACAAAAGAAAACATGGTCAAGATTCGTAGGTGCTACAAGCCTTTCAGCAGCTTCTTCCTGAGTAGGGAGCTGATAAAGATTGGACACATGCCAGAGCTTATCCATCTGATTTTGCAAAGCGCTTTGTACTTCTTCAGGCCGGTGTCCCAGATTACATACAGCAATACCTGAAACGAAATCTAAATAGTGCTTGCCTTGATCGTCTGTTACCGTCGTTCCTGACCCGGAAACCAGTGTCAGTGGAAACCGGTTATAAGTTGGAAATAGACTCATTCCGCTCTCTCCTTTACTGTGGCCCGGATCTTAGTACCTTTCATACGGTCTCCCTGGATTAAGGCATCCTCCCCACTAACAATCATGACTTCTTGTAAATGCTCAGATAAAGCCGCCATGGCCGATTGTACTTTTGGAATCATTCCGCCATAAATACAGCCACCGCTGATTAAGGATTCAATTTCTTCCGGGCTTGTTTCTTTTATCACTTCATCCTCGCTGATAATACCTGGTACATCTGTTACAAATAACAGTTTCTCTGCTTGCACTGCTTTAGCAATTGCCGCAGCTGCAAGATCAGCGTTAATATTTACGGTCTGTCCATTTTCTGTCTTACCTAATGGAGCTACTACAGGCAGGTACCCTGCATGCATAACTGTATAAAGAATGTCTGTGTTCACTTCCTCAACTTTACCAACAAAACCGAGGTCTTCCTTGTTTTCGTAACTCGCTGTGAGCAAGGAGGCATCGCAGCCTTTTAAACCGACAGGAAGGATGCTCTGCCTGGCTAATGCGGACGTAATCTGGGCATTTACCTTTCCGCCAAGTACCATCTCCACGACTTCGAGGGTTTCTTTCGTCGTCTTCCTAAGTCCTTCGTGAAATTCCCCTTCGATATCCATTCGTCCCAATAAGGTGGTAATAGCTGGTCCCCCTCCATGAACAATTAGACAATGGTAATGTTTGAGGAGTCCGTGAAAACTTTCATAAAACTCTTCTGTTAAGCGTTCGATCATACTTCCACCAAGCTTGATTACAATAACTGGCTTATCGTTACGTTCGGTAGCTTGCGTTGATTCTGACATAGTCATAAGTCAAATCACACCCCCATGCTGTACCTTTTCCATCTCCTTCATGAAGGTGAATCGCTAAAGTTACTTCTTCGTTATCCAGATCTTCCACAGCCTGTTCCTCTGAAAAAGCACAAGGTGTGCCGTTACTAAATACAAGCTGCTCCTCAATATAGATATCACAGGCTTCTGCATTCACTTGGGCTTCACTGTGTCCTATTGCTCCTACAATCCGTCCCCAGTTCGCATCTAAACCGTACACCGCTGTTTTTACCAGACTAGAACCGACTACTTTTTTTGCAATGATACGTGCTTCCTCGTCTGTACCAGCCCCCGTTACGTTTACCTCAATCAGTTTGGTAGCTCCCTCTCCGTCTTTAGCAATTTGTTTAGCTAAATCTTCACAGACGAGCTGGAGTCCGTACTGAAAACCACCCCAATCTGGATGCTCCTCATCCAGTGGCTGATGGTCTACATAGCCATTGGCCATGGCAAGCACCATATCATTGGTGGAGGTTTCCCCGTCTACGGTTATTTGGTTAAACGATCGTTCAATGGATTGACTGAGCGCTTTCTGCAGCAATTCAGGATCGATGGTGGCGTCCGTGGTAATAAATCCAAGCATGGTAGCCATATTAGGGTGAATCATACCCGAGCCTTTAGCTGCGCCCCCAATGGTCACCATTTGTCCTTCTACCTCCACTTGGTAACAAGCTGTTTTTTCACATTTATCAGTTGTAAGAATGGATCTTTGAAAATCTGGAGCACCGTCCTTTGTCACTTCAACGGTTTCGCACCCATAGGTGATCTTCTCCATAGGAAGTTGTTCTCCAATCACACCGGTAGAAGCTACAGCTACATATTCTTCTGGAAAATGAAATCGTTCAGCAATCATTTTTCTCATTTCATATGCATTTTTTAAGCCTTCTTTCCCTGTGCAAGCGTTGGCTACGGCACTATTAATGACGAGAGCCTGAATCTTTCCTTCCTTTTCAATACTCTCCTGAGTCACTTTTAGTGGAGGTGCCTGGAAATGGCTCTGAGTGTAGACTGCTGCCGCAGAAGCAGGAGTCTCACTGACCAGTAATCCAAAATCTTTCTTCTTATAACGAAGCCCGCTGTGTATGCCGCCTGATTGAAATCCTCCTGGCGTAAGCAATGTTCCGCCTTCCACTTTCTCAACCTTTTGATGCAAATTCGTTGTTTGGACCAAACCAACTCTCCCTTTCTTCTTTATGGATAAACAGGTAAATCAGGAAGCCCTGCTTTTTCCTCATATTGAAATAATAGATTCATATTTTGTACAGCTTGACTGGCTGCACCTTTCATAAGGTTATCAATAACAGATACGATCGTTACCCGATTGGTTCTTGAATCGAGTGTGATCCCAATATCACAGTAATTCGAACCGTACACGTCCTTGGTGCCCGGGAACTGCCCTTCCGATCTTAATCTTACAAAAGGCTCCTCCGCATAGCAGCTTTCATAATAACTTCTCAGCTCCTCAAGCGTTTGGTTCTCTCTCATGGTTAAATAAATGGTGGTCATAATCCCTCTTGTCATGGGTACAAGATGAGTAGAGAAGGTAACTGGAACTGTTTCAGGACTCCATTCCTTCAGTTGTTGTTCGATTTCAGGAATATGTTGGTGTTGATTGACTTTATAAATTTGGAAATTTTCTTGCAGATGAGCAAAATGAGAAATGGCTCCAGGATTCTTACCGGCACCCGAGACTCCTGTTTTAGCATCGATAATAATCGAGGAAGGATCAACTATTCCCTGAGATACAAGCGGGCCAAGACCTAGCAGAGCTGCTGTTGGAAAACAGCCCGGATTCGCAATTAAATCAGCCGACTGGATCCCTTCTTTGTTCCATTCCGGAAGTCCATAAGCTGCTTTCTCGAGGATGTCAGATGAAGAAGCCTCTTTTTTATACCATTGGGTATAGGAGGAAGCATCTTTCAAACGTAAATCGCCGGATAAATCAATGACTTTTGCCTTACCTCCAAGCAGCTCCGGTGTTAACTGAGTAGATACCCCCGCCGGCGTTGCTAAGAAGATAACGTCTAACTCTTCTTTCATTTCTTCAGGTTTCAGCTCTTCTAATCTATGATTTTGTTCCGTGCCCATTTGCGGATAAATGGAAGTGAATTCCTCTCCTGCGTTAGAAGAAGAAAATAAGGTTACTTGTTTAACGTGGGGATGCGAGTTAAGCAGGCGAAAAAGTTCTACTCCGCCATAACCGGTAGCCCCTATGATTCCTGCTTTCAATTGAAAACCACCCTTATGTATATTTATGTTTAAATCTGTATATTTACAATATTATTAACCCTTATAGCGTATATGTCAATAGATTTATACGATATATTGTATATTTATTAAAATCTTAATCTTGACCTAAGATTCGACAAAAGGTACAGCCCTTTTAAAAATTCCTGGCAAATGCGTTGTGAAACCACCTCCCTACCTTTCACTTCATAGAATATAGTTTTGTATCTTTATAAACGGTTAAGCTTTTCTAATAAAACTTTTTCCTGAGCCGGTTTTAATCCCGCTTTACTTAATGCTTCTCTACGGTTCCTGTACCATTCGTAGGTGTCCCGGATGGTTTCTTCAACAGCACGAAAACCTAATCCCTTCTCGATTGCTTTTACACAGTTGATTCCGAAATCACCCTGGGTAGGCACCCACAGAGGAAGCTCTGTCCAGGGTTGGACATTTTCTTTTAAAAGGAAGGACTCAGCCGACCAAACAGGTGTGGCCTCAGGATTAAGTACAGTTCTGCATGAATGGATAAAGTCCTCCATCGTCAGCTTTTCTCCAGGGCCGTTTGTATTAAAAACGCCTGTCTCCTGTTTCTCAATCATCTGGACGATCCATTTTGATAAATCACGTACATCAATAAATTGAATTTTTTTATCTTTTGGTTCCGGTACAATAAAGGATCCTCCTGCTTTTACACGGACAGGCCAGTACGTAAACCGGTCTGTTGGGTCATCCGGCCCAACGATCAGCCCCGGCCTTATAATTAGAGAACGATTTTCTTTCATAATTTCTTTTACAGCCATTTCACTATGGTACTTTAAAGGTCCATAATACTCATTGGCCGATCGCCCTTTAACACCTTTAGTTACGCGTTCAATTTCTTCATCTGATAAGGTAAAAACCTCTCCTCCTTCATCAATTTGATCTTGCTCCGTCAGATGTTTATAAACGGACATGCTGGATATGTAAACATATATATCAACCTGCTCTTTTAGCACCTCTGCTGCCTGGGCCACATACTTTGGCAAGTATCCACATGTATCAATAACAGCGTCCCACCGTCTGCCTTGCAACACTTTTAAATCGTCCAAGTTCTCGCGATCACCGATTATTTTTTCTGTTTCTTTAAAGAACTCGGGATTGGTTTTACCTCTATTAAATAATGTAACTTCATGATTACTTTCTATTGCGCTCTCAACAATGGACTTACCAACGAACTGCGTACCCCCAATAACTAACAGCTTCATAAAACCGTCTCCCTTACGATTCAAATTTTGTCATCTTAAAAATTTCTGCAGTTATTTCACGAGAGTTATTCCACTAACTGGCCGTATACTGTAAGACTCAGTTTCGAGATACCTTGGGTCCGTTACAATATGAGGAGGGTGGGCTGGTGGGGAAATAACTCGTCTTGTTCCATCACCCAGACACTCGAGACATAAGCCGTTCATCAACGCACGGAAAGACCACCGCCCTTTTGATGCTCGGCTTATGCTGGTCGTGTCTTTCGGGGCGATTCCACATTTGAACACTTTCCTATGGGGGAACGGTGAGCTTCCTCGCTCGTTTCACTCCCTGCGGGATCTCACCTAGTTCCTTCTCCCATGGGAGTCTCGCCATTTCCCCACCAACCCAGCCACGGGAGAATAACGGACCCT